>VXZF01000211.1:0-7722 GCA_009845645.1 Gemmatimonadota bacterium
GGTTTTGGTTTTGGCTTTCGCCTTGGCTTTGGCCATGAGGGTGCGTTCCTTTCTCGCGTCGAACAACTTTAAGGTGGCTAGAAAAAACAAAGATTCAATAGTACGATTCTGCAAATCGGCTGTCAAGCAAGCAGGTAAGCGAACCTTGACAAGCAATCGGCGGCTTTTATTATATCTCAGACCCTCAGTATCTATCTGGCGTTTATGCCGCTGGGGATGCTTTCCGGCCATGGCCACTAACCCACTATCCAAACGCGAAATCCAAGTTCTGCTTGCCTTGGTCAAAGCCCACGTTGCCCTTGGCGTTCCGGTTGGCTCACAGACGTTGAACCAGCGCGAGGACTTGGGTGTCAGTTCGGCTACCATACGCAATGCCTTAGCCTCTTTAGAGGAAAAGGGCTACGTCTCCCAGCCCCATGTATCGGCGGGCCGCGTTCCCTCTGAAAAGGGCTACCGATTCTACGTGCAGCGCTGCATGGCAACGGCCGATGCTGGCTCGGACGAGGCTGAGATCACCCTGCGACAGCAGCTAGAGGCCGCACAACAGGAGGGCGATTACGAGGAGATCCTGCATCAACTGGCGAGGACCATCGGCGACCTGTCGGACCAACTCGGATTGGTTTTGGCCCCGCGCTTTAATCAGGGTATCTTTCACAAGCTGGAGCTTTGGCACTTGGGGCAGCGCCGCCTGTTGCTCGTCGTCACGATTCGTGGAGGCCTGACAAAGAGCTTGATGATCGAGGTAGATTGCGCGGTGTCGCAGCGCGATTTAGAGGCATTGAGCCGTCTTTTTAACGAGCGCTTGCACGGGTTGACGATGGCTGAAATTCAAAACGCGGTTGAGGCGCGAATGGCCGGGTTAGGGCCAGTCCCGCGGCCGGTGGTGGAGGCCATTGTAGGTCAGATCGAAGGCTTGGCTATCACGCGCGGTGCCGATCTCCACATCTCGGGGACCCGCAATCTCTGCCTAAAGCCCGAATTTGACGATCCGAGTCACGTGGCTGGTTTGGTCGATTTAGTGGAGAAAAAGGATATTCTCGCTCAGCTTATGAGCGAGCGGCACGGCGTGGTCATCACCATTGGTTCAGAGCACCGGCCGCGGGCGATGGGGCGATGCAGTATGGTGACGGCCAGCTACGAGGTTACCGGAGCCAAAGGCGTAATCGGCGTAATCGGCGTAATCGGCCCGACACGCATGCCCTATAGATCCTTGGTGAACTTGGTCAATTGCGCGGCCTCCCGAGCGGCAAATCTGATCTGCTAACGAATTTTTGTCCCAATCTATTCACAGTTAAGAGTAAGGAGTGTCGATGAGCGAGCGCGAAACTCAGGACCACGTCGCAGTGGACGAGGCGAGCGCGGAGGATTTCGTCGAGTCGCAGGACGAAGCGGCGGAGCCATGCGAACAAGCAGCGACCGAGGCGCAAAAAGAAGCAGCGGCGGAGTCGCAGGAAACAGCAGCAGAATCACAGGACGAAGGGGCTGATGAGGCCGATGGGCTGGCCGAACTTGAGGTGGCTCGCGCCGAGGCGGCGGCTAATTACGACCGCTATGTGCGGGCAGTCGCTGAGTTGGATAACTACCGCAAGCGCACGGTGCGGATGCGCGCGGAAACGCGGGATGAGATCTTGCGCGATATCTTGTTGCAAGTCGCGCCCATCTTGGACAACTTGCGCCGCGCCCTTCGTCAGGAGACCCAAGAAGCCGAGTTGCTCAAGCAGGGCGTCGAATTGATCTGTGGCCAGTTCAACGACGTTCTCAAAGGCTATGGACTAACCGAGATTGAGGCGCTGGGCCAGCCTTTTGACCCTGAAGTCCACGAGGCCCTAGCGGAGGTCCCAGACGACGAGCACGCTCCTGGTACGGTCATTGAGGAGATGGAGAAGGGCTACAAACTCAACGACAAGGTAGTCCGTTACGCGCGCGTCGTCGTCAGTAAGGCGAGCGCGGAGAACACGGAAAACTGAGGAATCGAATGTCCAAAAGGGACTATTACGAAGTACTGGGCCTCGAGCGGGACGCCAGCGACAGCGCGATCAAAGGGGCGTACCGCAAGAAGGCGCTGAAGTACCATCCCGATCGCAATCCTGGAGACGAGGCGGCCGAGGAGCAATTCAAAGAGGCATCCGAAGCATACGAAGTGCTTTCGGATCCTGAAAAGAAGGCCGCGTACGATCGCTATGGGCACGCCGGCGTTGAGGGCAATTTCGGCCGCGGTGGCTTTCAGTGGTCGGATTTTACGCACGCGGGCGATTTTCAAGACATTTTCGGCGATATTTTTGAGAGCTTCTTCGGAGGGGGTCGGCGGTCGCGAGGGTCGGTGAAGCCAAAGGGCCGCGACTTGAAAATTAAGGTGGCCTTGGCGCTAGAAGAAATCGCCACGGGCGTGGAAAAGAACATCGCCTTGACGCGCTTGCAGCGCTGCAAAAGCTGCGATGGAACCGGTGCGGCTAGTGGAGCGGGCCGCAAGGCCTGTGGCACTTGCGGTGGGCAGGGTCAAGTGCAACAGATGGCGCGTACCCTTTTTGGCCCATCGATGACCGTGGTGACGTGTCCGGCCTGCGAAGGGGAGGGGCATATCGTGTCCAATCCCTGTCCAGAGTGCCGGGGCGAGGGCCGCGAACGCGGCCAAACGACTCTGACGGTGCGCATTCCCGCTGGCGTCCAAGAAGGCAACTACATTCCATTGCGCGGTCAAGGCGAGGTCGGGCCGCGCGGGGGGGCGGCCGGAGATTGCTTGGTTTTTATCGAAGAAAAAGAGCACGACTATTTTATCCGCGACGGCAACCACGTGATCTACCGATTGCCCTTGGGGTTTGCCCAAGCCGCACTAGGCGCGGAAGTAGAAGTTCCGACCTTGTCCGGCAAGGCCCTGTTGAAGATCCCCCCTGGCACCCAATCAGGGCGCGTCTTCCGCATGGGTGGCCGGGGCATTCCAGATGTCAACGGCCGCGGTGTCGGCGACCAACTAGTCGAGGTCGTCTTGTGGACTCCCGAGGGCCTCAGCCGACGAGAGCGCGAGCTTTTCACTGAGCTAGCCGAGCTCGAACAAGCGCGCGTGGCCCAAGAGGGCGAGAGTTTCTTCGCCAAAGTGTGCAAGGCCTTCGGCTCCTAAGAGTAGGTTCACTTGTCCGTTCCCCGAACTGGCCCCTTAGCCCAAGTGCGCCATACCGTCGCCATTGCCAGCGCCAAGGGCGGCGTGGGCAAATCGACTGTAAGTATCAACTTGGCCGTGAGTCTGGCAGCCCAAGGGGCTCGCGTCGGCCTGCTCGACGCCGACATCTACGGCCCGAGTATTCCCTTGATGATGGGTATCAGGCAGCAGCCCGCAACTGGACAGGAGGGCACCATGCGCCCGGTGTACAAGGCCGGGGTTGCCCTTATGTCGATTGGTTTTATCGCTGGCGAGGACGCGCCCGTGGTCTGGCGGGGGCCGCTTTTGGCTCGGGCATTGCAGCAGTTTTTGCATCAAGTGGAGTGGGGGGAGCTCGACTATTTATTTATCGATCTGCCACCTGGCACTGGGGATGTGCCACTTACCTTGAGTCAGGCCGTGGCTCTTTCTGGAGTCTTGATCGTGACCACTCCGCAGAGCGTGGCGCTGGAGGATGTGGAGCGGGGCATTGCCATGTTTTCTAAGGTCGAGGTGGATATCCTCGGGATCGTCGAAAACATGAGCTATTACCTGTGCAGCCAATGTGGCCAACGCCACGAGATCTTCGGGTATGGCGGGGGAGCCGAGGCGGCGGAGCGGCTGGGGTTGCCCTTCTTGGGTGCGCTGCCCCTGTCGGCTGCAATTCGCCAGAGTGGGGATGAAGGACGGGCCGAGCCCGACCCCCTTTTCGCCGCTATCGGCGAAGGACTAGTCGCCGAGCTGCGCCGCTTGGAGTCCGGTGAATAAGCGGGCTTGGCACTGTTTGCGGCTAGAGGTACCTGCGGCCTGCGCCGAGGATGTGAGCGCGTGGGCGTATGAGCTAGGTAGCTGTGGCCTTCAGGCCGAGGAAGCAGGGGAACGGACTCAGTTGAGCGCGTACTTTGCAGCCGAGCCGATGTGCGATTTGGCTGGGGTGAGGCGCGAGTTAACGCATAGGCTCGCCGCGCTCGGCTTGGCATCGCCGATAGGCACCGAATGCGTGGAGGAACAGGACTGGGAGGCCGAGTGGCGGCGGTTTTTTGCGCCGGTGTGGGCCACTGAGCGGATCGTCGTCCACCCTTCGTGGATTCCGGTCGAGCTAGCCGAGGGCCAAATCGCCGTGCTCATAGACCCCAAAATGGCCTTTGGCACGGGTGGGCACGAATCGACCCAGCTTTGTTTGCAGGCATTGGAGCGCTGTCTGCGTCCCGGGATGCGCTGTCTGGACTTGGGGACGGGCAGCGGCATTCTCAGCATTGCTGCCGCGCTGCTAGGGGCCGGACCGGTGCTCGCCGTGGATATTGACGAGCAGGCCGTGGCTAATGCGCGGGAAAACTTGGCGCATAACTGCATTGGCTCTGAACAGGTCGAGGTGCGGCTAGGGGGAGTCGAGGCCGTTGCGGAAAGGCCCTTTGACTTGGTCTTGGCCAACATTCAAAGCCATGTGCTGCGGCCCCTGTTGATCCCTTTGCGTGGATTATTGGCAGCGGCTGGACGAGTCGCGTTTTCGGGGTTGCTGGCGCGGGAAGAAGCAGCGTTTTGCCATTGGGTTACAGAAGCTAAATTAGAGGTCGATACCATCTTGACAAAAGGGGCGTGGATCTGCGTGGTAGCGCGAAACAGTGGAGGTCAATTTGACTAGTATCCTAGTCCTACACGGACCTAATCTCAACTTGCTGGGAACGCGCGAGCCCGAGGTATATGGTCGGGAGACCTTGACGGTGATCGACGCGTTGATTGCCGACCACGCGCAGCGGCTCGGGGTGCAAGTGCGCTGCTGCCAATCCAATAGCGAGGGCGCGCTAATCGAAGCTTTGCACCAAGCCCAAGAGCAGGGCCTGCTGTTCAATCCAGGGGCCTTCACCCATTATAGTCTTGCCCTGCGCGACGCCGTGGCGGCCAAGGGGTTGCCGACCGTCGAGGTGCATCTGTCCAATGTCCACGCCCGGGAAGCGTTTCGCCAGCACTCGGTTATTGCGCCCGTCTGTCTAGGGCAAATCGCCGGGTTTGGCAGTTTTAGCTACGTGCTCGGACTAGAGGCTTTGGTGCATCATCTGAGGGATGCGGAAGGCCCTCAGAACGAATAGACGTAGGATACGCCGACGCGCGGCTCGCCGTGGTGGAAACTGAGCTCGGGAAAGATGCGGCGGGTGGTTTTGCGTGGGATCAGAGCCACCCCAAAGCTACCGACGGCGAGCACAGCGGTGGACCACCCATAGAGGCGGGCGCGATCGGCTTTGTCGTCCAGCTTTTGGGCGCGGGATTCCTGGCCGTGTTCGCGGTTGAGGGCCGCTTCAGCTTCGTTGTCGGAAGCCCGGTCGAATTGCAGCCAAGAGAGTAGGCCGAAGGCAAGAGCACCCCCGAGAAAACTGATGTAGGGAAACTCGGTCACCGAAATCGTTTGGGCACCCCCACCCAGCGATTCGAGGGTGATGATCTTGTCGATTTCGGTCTTATCGAAAGTGAAGATCTTGTCGTTGACGCGCATGATGACCAGATCTTGGTCTCTTTCGATTAGATTGCCTTCCACTAAGCTGCCATCGGCCAGATAGAGGCGGGTATCTGCCCCGGTGATGGGTGCCGGTTCCGTCTCGGCGAGGGCCATGACGGGTTGCAGAACGAGGCACAAGCAGGCAACTAACGCCGTGTAGCGCTTCATGTTAAGGCTCCTCTTGGTAACTTTTCGCAAATATACTAGGTCGATACCTAATGTCAATAGATGAGACGCCTGCCGGCATGAGCCGTTCCTGCGAACGGGACGCCGCAGCCGAACTTGCCGTAATGACGATTGCCCAGATACGCGCACAGGTGGCAGAGTGGGAAAGCGACGATCTGGGTTGGGCCTTGCTCGAAAAGGATCGCCGCGTTGGCGTCCGGCGCTTGGTGGTCGAGCGACGGCGGTGCGATGCACGGGAGCAGGCGGAGTCTCAGCGGCGCGAGCGGCTTCTGCACTTTGAACGGCACCTATGGGCACAAGGGGTGAGCCGAGTGGCTGGCGTTGATGAGGCGGGGCGCGGTTGCTTGGCGGGACCTGTGGTGGCCGCCGCTGTCGTCTTGTCGCCGGACTATGTCATCGCCAAGATCGACGATTCCAAGAAGCTGTCGCGCACCCAGCGCGAGACTCTGTACGAGGAAATTGCGGACAAGGCCCTGTCAGTGGGAATAGGACAAGTCGAGGCTGCGGAGATCGACAGGTTGAACATCCTGCAGGCCTCGCTCAAGGCCATGCGCTTGGCGCTGGAGAATTTGCCCACTCCGCCCGATAGGGTGCTGATCGACGGACACCTGCCGGCGCGCAGTCCCTATCCCGAGCAAGCCATCATCGACGGAGACGCCCGCTCGCTGTCGATTGCCGCGGCCTCAATCGTGGCCAAAGTACACCGCGACCGCCTGATGTGCGAATGCGACGTCCGCTATCCCGAATACGGTTTTGCCGCGCACAAAGGCTACGGCAGTGCTGCGCACTTAGCCGCACTTGACGCGCATGGTCCTTGTCCATTGCACCGCCGCAGTTTCGGCCCGGTGGCTGCGCGGATTGCCGAGCCGCGCTCGGAGCTTTTTCTCTCTTTTGAGGAGGGCATATGCGACTGTGCCAACTTTGCCGAGCTAGAGAGGTTGGGACAATTGGTCAAAGAAGCCGCGGCCGATTTAACGGCTGATGAGCTAGCGACCCTGAGAGAGGCTTATCGGGAGCAGCGCGACAAGCTGGGGGACATCGGACGGCGGGGTGAAGCGGCGGCCGAGGCTTATCTGGAAGAACGGGGCTATCGGATCCAGGAGCGTCGCTATCGCGCCGCTGGGGGCGAAATCGACTTGGTGGCTGAAGCGGCGGGCGAGTTGGTCTTTGTCGAGGTAAAGGCCAGCCAGCGCGCGTCCCACCCCGAACAAAGGATAAATCGCGCCAAGCGGCAGCGTCTGACGCGGGCCGCCCGACACTATATCCAATACCGCACCGCGGCCGATGCGGTCTGCCGCTTCGACGTGATCGCCGTGTGGTTGCGCGCGGCCGATGCGGAAATTGAGCATTGGCCGGACGCGTTCAAGCCTCTCGATTAAGCGGCCAACTCGCTATAGACGATCTGGCCGCCGACGATGGTGGCCACGGCTTTGCCTTTTAGGCGGTAACCGGCAAAGGGAGTGTTCTGCGATTTGGAGCGGAAGTGCGCGGGGACTACCTCCCATTCGCGCGTTAGGTCGAGGAGGGTTAGATCCCCAGGCATCCCCGGAGTGAGCGCGCCCCCGGGCAGGCGCAAAATGCGCGCTGGGTGGCAGGTCCAGCGAGCGATGGCCTCGTGCAGGGGCAAAACGCGATCCACCAAATAGGTCAAAGTGAGGCCGACGGCTGTCTCTAGGCCGACAATGCCCATGGGAGCTTGGGTTAGGGGTTGGGCTTTTTCCGCGGCCGTATGTGGCGCGTGGTCGGTCGCAATGACTTCTATAGTGCCATCGGCGAGCCCGGCGAGCATGGCCTCGACATCGGCGGGCTCGCGCAGCGGCGGGCTCATTTTGGCAGCCGTGCCTTGGCGTTCGACCGCGCGGTCGGTGAGTACGAAGTGATGGGGCAGCACTTCGCAGGTCACGGGTAGGCC
>VXZF01000211.1:7822-10939 GCA_009845645.1 Gemmatimonadota bacterium
CGCGGTCGGTGAGTACGAAGTGATGGGGCAGCACTTCGCAGGTCACGGGTAGGCCATCGGCTTTGGCGCGCCGGACCAATTGCGCGGTGCCGACCGTGCTGATATGGGCGATGTGCAAAGGGCCGCCGGTCTGGCGGACGAGTCCTATATCGCGGGCGACCATTTCCTCCTCACCTGCTGCTGGCATCCCCTTGACGCCGAGGCGCGCGGCCACTTCTCCTGCGTGCATACAGCCGCCGGCCGTAAGCGACTTGACCTCTTCGTGCGGAAAGATGGGCCGGTCGAGGTCGCGGGCAATTTCGAGAGCGCGGCGCATCAGGGCCTCGTCTTCGACAGGATCGCCGTCGTCGGAAAAGGCCACTGCGCCCAATTCGGCCAATTCCGCGAGGGGGGCGAGCGCACCGCGTCCTTGGCGACCTATTGTTACACAGGCGATTGGATAGTAGCGCACGCTGGCCGTCTGCGCTCGTTCCAGCGCTAACTGCAAATGGTCGCTACTGTCCGGGGGAGGGTTGGTATTGGGCATGGCGGCCACTGCGCAGATACCGCCGGCCGCGGCCGCGGCAGTGCCGCTCTGAATGGTCTCCTTATGTTCGTAACCTGGTTCGCGGAGATGGGTGTGGATGTCGATAAAACCTGGAGCGACGACCAAGCCGGTGGCCGTCAGGACGGGTACGTCTGGAGGTGCCAGAAGGTTCGGGGCCGACTCGACTATTTTTCCTTGGCGGATGAGGATGTCCCCTATGACATCGGTCCCATTGGCTGGGTCGATGAGGCGTCCTTGGCGGACGAGCAAGTCGGCAGAAAATTTAGACATGGGAGAGGGAGACGAGTGGAGCGAGCCAGTCGATGGTTTCTCGCAGGGTCAACGGGTCGCTAGCTAGAGCTATGCCTCGTTGTCGCAGGCGGCGAGCCAACTGCACGGACATCGGGGGCACAAGCCCGCTGATAGACTCGAATTCGGGATGGGCGAGCACGGCGCGAGTCGGCCCTTGCAACTCGATTCGGCCTTGGCGCAGGACCACTACGTGGGTAGCTAGGCGTCCGATTAGCCCCATATCGTGGCTGATCAGCACGAGGGTGCGGCCTTGATTGGTTAGCTCGGCACAGAGTTGGCACAAGCTGGCCGTAGTCTGAGGGTCGAGGCCGGCGGTCGGTTCGTCGAGCACTAAGACCTCTGGATCCATGGCGAGGACGCCGGCGAGCGCGACGCGACGCCTTTCGCCTCCGCTCAACGAAAGGGGCTGGCGCGGCCCGAATTCTGCTAACGGCATACCTACCATAGCGAGCGCACTGGCCACGAGGTCATCAACGCGCTCGGGGGCAAAGCCGAGGTTGCGCGGCCCAAAGGCCACATCCTCGGCCACGGTTTCGGCGAAGAGCTGGAGTTCGGGAAACTGAAAGGCCAAGCCGATGCGCTGGCGCACGCGAGCCGGGGGCAAGGAGTCAATGTCGCAGTCGTCGAGGAGCACGCGGCCGCGCAAGGGTTTGAGTAGGGCGTTGAAGTGCTGGGCGAGGGTAGTTTTGCCCGCGCCGTTGGTGCCCACGAGGGCCAGTATGGAGCCGGTGGGGATGTCTAGATCAATGTCGCGAATGCCGAGACGGTGGGTAGGCAGGTGCTCGTCGTAGAGATGCGTCAGCCCTTCGGCCGCTAGTTTGCTCGGCGCTGGCGACAGCGGGGAGGGTGGAGTCCAAGGCAGTAGGGGAGTCTGGGGTTTTAGCGCGGCTAGCGCGTCGGACAAGGCGTCTAGCTCCAAGGGGGTTTCGGCCAGCGACAAGTGATCGGCGAGAGCGCTTGCAAAGGGCAGGTCGAGGCCAAGAGCCCGGAGCTTGGTCGGGTCGGCAAAAAGGGCGGCAGGGGGGTCGTCCGCACAGACCTGACCCGCGTGGAGGACGATGACGCGGTCGGTGCGAGCGGCTTCCTCTGAGGAGTGGGTAATGAGTATGGTCGCGATGCCGTATGCGGTGCGCAGTCGCTGGAGCAACTCGGCCACTTGTTGTCTTTCACCGGGATCGAGCAGGGCTGTCGATTCGTCCAAAACGAGATAGCGCGGCCGCATCGCCACCACTGCGGCAATAGCCACGCGCTGCTTCTCGCCGCCGGAGAGCTTGTGCGGCGGATAGCAGCGATAGGCTTCGAGATCGAAAGCGGCGAGTGTTTCTTCGACGCGGCGGTGAATTTCATCGCTGGCTAGGGCTAGGTTTTCCAAACCAAAGGCCAATTCGTCGGCGACCGTGGTAGCGACGAGCTGATCGTCCGGGTTTTGCGAGACCATGCCAACTAGCTGGCGGATAGCGCGGAGTTGGGTTGGGTCGCTGGAGTCCATGCCGTCGATGAGCACTTGGCCTATTTGGGGCTGTTGTAGTCCGTTTAGGCAGCGAGCGAGGGTGGTTTTGCCCGAACCGTTGGCACCCATGAGGGCGATGTCTTCCCCAGGGCTGATGTGGAGATCAATGGAGCGCAAGGCGGCTGGGCCCTCGCGATAGCTAAGGCTGAGTTTTTCGACGCGGATCATAGGGCGGCAGCATACGGCAAAAGAATTTTGTCGTCAAGGCGTCAAGTTGACAGCTAGAGGGGGAGATTGTTTATTCAGATTCAAGGATTTACGAAAATTAAGAGCGTTGCCAATTGCGGGCGCTCGCAACGCATTTTGGGTGAGAATTATGGCTTTTATGAGCAAGATACTGTGCAGGTGGATTTGGGTGCTCGCCATTGGAGTCGTAGGGTGCAGCGAATCGGAAGAGGAACTCCGGATCGTCGGCCCCGATCTGCCGGAAGGGCCGGGTCGCGTCTATCCCATTTCAGCCGTTAGCTTCACGTCCATCGACAGTGTCGAAGTGAGCGCACTTTTTGGTACGGCGGATGCTGGCGAATCGCTGCCAGTGGTGATCCTCCTGCACGACTTGGGTGGGAGCAAATCCGACTGGTTGACCAACACCGGCACGTACGTGGCCTTGCTCGAGCGCGGCTATGCCGCCTTGGCCATCGACATGCGCGGGCACGGCCAGACTCCACTGCCCGATGGCCGACAGGCCTTGGAATTGATTGATCTGGCACGGAGCTTTCTGGATGTCCACGCTGCGCTAGTCTGGCTGCAGAGTCAGTCCAAGATCGAT
>VXZF01000616.1 GCA_009845645.1 Gemmatimonadota bacterium
AGGTTGAGCAGTCCGATCGCTCAACTACTGTGCGCCGGCTACTCTCGAAAGCGATCCAGCAATGGAAGCTTGAGCACTACGTCCGGCTGTATGGAGATGGAAAGCTCACGCTGGCACGAGCTGCACACGAAGCTGGAGTGTCCTTGTGGGAGATGATAGATTATGCCCGTGCCAGAAAGGTGCCTGCCCAATACGACCTTGAAGAACTCCAGTGCGACTTGGGAATCATCTACGGAAGTCTGGACCAGTAGTTATATAGCAGTCCGGAATGATTTGAGAGTATAGGGATTCCCGCTAGCTCAAAGAGCTTTATCGCTTCTTCACCCTCCGCTTCTTCCTCTTCCCTGCTGCTTCCGCCGCCAACGGTGCTTGCAACTGTTCGTAAAGCGCAAAGAGATGCTCCACGCGCTCCCGTTCCGAGGCGAAGCGTGCGCGGCGATAGAGACCGTCCACAGCGCGGTCGAGGGCTGAGTGCGCTCGGCGCAAATCGGATGGCATCGCGTCTGGGTCGTAGAGATCGGCGAGCGTGGCGTTCGGATGGTTGGCGCGGGCAGCGAGGACGGCGTCGGCGTGGGATGTGAGGCGTTGTAGGCTTTTCGTAGGGACTAGCGGCAGAGGAAAGGTGTTGTACACGAGGCCGCTGGAATAGCGGTAACGGCTTTCCAGTCGCCCGCCGACATGACTCAGCCAAGCCATGTGCATGGCAGAAGTCAAGATAGCAAATTGCCAAAGCTCCGCGTTCTCCACGACCAGTAATTGATTGCTTGGAATGGAAGGCGGTTCCAACCAGCCAATCGGGACGTACTGACGGCGCTCCGAACTGACTTCGGGAATGACCAAGAACTCGGTTTCTGGAATGACGGAGACGTGATACTCAGTGGGACGCTCGGCGAGCGACTGGCCCAACTGGCCAGCTTGCTCGGCTCGATAACGCCTGACCGCTTGGATTTTGTCCATGACGTTGGGCAATGAGCGCAAGAGTGCCGGCGATTGGCCGGATACGTGAAGAATCCAGCGCGCTCTATTATTGATGTATTCAGCACCACCGACAAACGGCCTCAGCAGGTCGGCTGCCTGCGGCTCCTGTGCAACAAGCTCCGCTTTCTCCTTTTCCCCCAAAATGTAGTGTCCACCATCAACAGGCTTGGTTCCAACAGCGATCCTTGGAAGATTGCCAATAGAGGCCCGATCTCTCTTTACTACGAGATGCGGATTCGCCAAATGGCCAGCGTCAATAAGGTAGGGGCTGATGGCCACCACTCGAATCTCGTCGGGGGTCTCTGTCGGCGTTTGATATGTGAATAAACGCTGTTCATTGGATATGGAGTTCCGGTCGGATAGCCCGATAACTACAACATGTACGTGCGCGACTCCCCGCGCATCGGATCCCCAAGCGAAGGTGCGATGCGCGAAGGCGATTTCCAATTTGTAGCGCTCAAACAAAGCAGGCCACAGTTGGGCGACTTGTTCGCCCTGTGTGATGGAATTAGTCGCCACAAAGCCAATCCGTGCGCGATTCCCGCGAAGATACTCACCGGCCTTGAGGAACCATGCGGCGACATAATCTAGCCGCGATCCTGACGCGCCAAGTCTCGCCATAAGTGCTTTGGACTGCGTTTGCTTTTCCCTAGTCCGCATGACAAAGCCGCCGAACGGCGGATTGCCGAGCACGTACGAACACTCCTCCGGCGGCAGAAGTTCGCTCCAGTCCGTCTCCAGTGCATCGCCGTGCCGGATGTGAGGCGACTTCTCCAGCGGAATGCGCGCATAGGTCTGGCCGAACTCCAAGCTCAGTCGGTTGTTCATAATGTGGTCCATCATCCACAGCGCGGTCTCGGCGATGCGCGCTGGAAACTCGCTAATCTCAATGCCATAGAACTGATCAACGTTGACCACGGAGAGCAGCTCGGCGAATGCAGAAAGCTGGCCGGATGGGTGCAACTCGCGCAACACCTCGATCTCAAGCTGCCGCAACTCGCGATACGCGATGATAAGGAAGTTGCCGCAGCCGCACGCCGGGTCGAGAAACGTCAACTGACCTAGCTTTTGTTGGAAAGTGTACAGATCGGGGATGCGGCGGTTGGCGCGCCGGGCCTTCAGACGTGCGAATTCGGCCCGCAGGTCGTCTAAGAACAGCGGCTCAATCACCTTGCGGATGTTCTGCTCGGTGGTGTAGTGAGCACCCTGAGCGCGGCGCTCGGCTGGCTCCATCACTGATTGGAACAGCGCGCCGAAGATGGCCGGGGAAATCGCGGTCCAGTCGAACAAGCAAGCATCGAGCAGACTCTGGCGCATTTCGGCGTCGAAGTCGGGGATGTGCAGCGGCTCGGCGAACAACTCGCCGTTGACATACGGGAATCGCGCCAAGTCCTCGTCTAGCTTAGTCTGACGCTGCTCCTCCGGCGTGTTCAAGACTTGAAACAGCCGCGCTAGATAGGGGCCGAGGTCGCTGCCGTCGGGTGAAGTGCGCTCCTCAATGAACTGCAAGAAGATGTCGCGTGGCTCGAAGATGCCGGTGTCGTCGGCAAACAAGCAAAACACCATGCGCACGAGGAAAAGCTCCAAGTCGTGGCCATCGTAGCCAGACTCCGCGAGCGCATCGTGCAGGCGAGCAATGCGCTCGGACGCCTCGATGTTGACCGGATCTTGATCGCGGAATGTGCGCCGCTGCACTCCGATGATAAAACCGAACTTTTCGACGTGCTGCGGCAGGTCGGCGAGGGCAAAGCGCGTCTCCTCGCGCTCGTCCCGGTCGAGTAGTTCAAAGGTCTGAAAGTCGCAGAGCAGTTGGTAGCGGGGGCGGTCGCGCTCGGGCAGCGCGTCGAAATAGGTCCCGGCCTGTTTACGTGCGGCGGTAAGATCGCGGCCCGCGCTCTTTTGCTCGACCAGCAACACGCCCGGCCAGAACAGGTCAATAAAGCCGTGCGAGTTGTCTAAACGGCGGACGTGCTCCTCATACCGCGCAACCGTGCGGCGACGCACGCCGAAGATCTCAAAAAATTCGTTGTAGAAGCTCTGGGTCTCGCCGCTCTCATAGGTCGCGTTGGCCCACTCTGCGGAGAATTGGGCGGCGCGGGAGCGGATTTCGTTCTATGAAAGGCGCATAACTATGGGGTCTATCTTAGTTTGCTACTGAAATTGAAGGAGTCGATGCGATAAAGATACAGCAGCGGAGATGTGTTGCTGATGAACTCAGACATGCTCGCGTTCTAGGTCATTCAACTCCGTCTCAAGTGGAAAGACCTTGTAGCGATCAAGCGTCAACAGAAATTCCACGCGCACCATCCCGGCAAGCTCCGCCGCTCGCCCGGATGAAAGACGGCCAAGTTCGTAGAGCTTGACTGCGGCTAGCATACGGAGCTCACGTGCAAAAGCACGCTCGTCGGTCTTCTCGGCTAGCAGTACGCTTTCTGGAACGTCGATTGCGATTTTCCGCGTAGTCATTTCCCCTTGCTCCTTCGATCAACGGAGTGCGAACTGAGGCCGCTTCATATATAACTGACGTTACGCGGCGACCTACTCGTCGGCGTCTAACAGGTTGCTAAAGGCTTCGAGGCTGGGCACCTGTATAGCCGCCCGAAACAACTGCTTGAGTCGCTGCACATCTTTAATGGCCCCAATGCGGGTGGCCAAGGGATCCGACGCGGCTAGCCCAAAACGAATCTCTAGCACGTCGAGCAGATCTTCAACGGCGCGTTCTCTGCTGCCTTGCTCTATACCCTTTTCCGTGAAATACTGCACTACCGACGATTCGTACATGGTCTCCTCCGCGATGATGGTCGTAATCGTTTCTAAGTTATACACCAACCCGCTCAAAATGGCAAGATCGGCCAAGTAATTCGCCTTGAGGGTTTCGTCCATAGGTACTGCTTGCGCCCGGTTTACGCACTGGCGCAACCACTCCTCGGCCTCCACACCCGCTGGCTGCTGCATCAACGGTGCAAACGGAATCAAGCCCGAATGCCCTGCGTCGAGCATGCGTTGGCCGTCTAGTTCAATCAGCCGAATCACTTGGTATTGCACCAACACGCGGAAGCCGTGCCGCTCTTGAAGATAGTATCCCGGATCATTCCGGCCGGCGTCGGGACGCAGATAGATGACGCTGGAGTAGGTCGGCAGGCCGTAGCGCTCGATCAGGTAGCCGATGTAGCCGGCCATGCGCCGTGGCATGGGCGGATCGGTGCTATCGGTGGTTTGAAACTCGTGATGCACCAACGCCTCCTCACCGGCGACGCGCACATGGAGGAGGCTATCAGTGCGGCGGACCGTAGGTTGCTCGGTATCGAGCACTTCGACGACTTCGATATCGTCGCGCTGGAGGGCGAAGCGGGCGAAATCGGCGGGGTAGGTGTAGATGAGATGTTTGGCGATGGGATCGAAGTCGGCCATGGGCCATGCCTTGGGTTGCGGGTGAGGTGGTATCCGCAACGGGCAAGAATCGTGCCAAGGCGGCGGCTCAGAGGGTAGGAGGGGATATGAGGCGTTGGAGTGTAGCGGAAAGGATACAGGGATGGAAAGTTGGGGACAAAAACTGCGTAACGTCAGTATATAAAGCGCTTATTTATGAGATAGCTTCTAGGAACGCCCTACTGAAACAACTGCACCGTCGGCTTGATCACCAAGAGGGGTACGCAGGCGCGGGGTGGCAGCGCGGCGACGAAGAGCGCGGCTTGGGCCAGTTCTTCGGGTTGTAGCATGGAGGCCCGGCGTTCGGCGCTGACGGGTTCGGGCCGCTGGGCCAAAATCGGCGTCTCTACCTCGCCGGGGCAAATCGCACAGGCGCGGATGCCGAACTCGACCTCCTCCTCGTTGATCGAATTCGTCAGAGCCACTGCTCCGTGCTTGGAGGCCGAGTACGCAGCACCGCCTAGCTTGCTGGCCCGCAGGCCGGCGATGGACGAAATCGTGATGATGAGGCCATCGTTTTGTTGCCGCATTCCCGGCAACACTGCCCGCACCATGTTGTACACCCCGGTGAGATTGATGGCAATGGTCTGGTCCCAGTCCTCGGGTGATACGTCGCCGACTGCGCGCGGATTGGTGTTGATGCCGGCGTTGTTGACTAGCACATCGACGGTACCCCACTCGGCCTCGACCGTGGACGCTAGAGTCTCAACAGCGCTGCGGTCGGATACGTCGCAGGAGCGGAGCAGGATCCGATCGGCATCGAGGCCGGCGGCTGCGGTGGCGAGCGGCTCAGGACGTCGCCCGACAAACGCCACCCGCGCTCCTGCGTCGGCAAAGCCGCGCGCTATGCCTGCGCCGATCCCAGTGCCCGCGCCAGTGACTACCACAACCGTATCGGTGAATTGTCCCATTATTCCGCTTCCTTTTTGAGTATCTGCAAGCGCTGAGCTTCCTCGCGCTGCTTGTAAAACGAGTCAAGGGGAAAGCAACCGGAAATCATGCCGTTGCGCGGCGCAGTGGTGCAATCGGAAAACGTGCGGCAGATGACGCGGCGTTGCATTTGGCCGGTTTGCAGCACGTCGCAGGGCAGGTCGGGGTAGGATAGAACCATCCGCCCCAAGCCGATAAAATCTACCATGCCCGCCCGCACGAGGGCCTGCCCCACGTGCGGCAGATATTCCTGCAAGTAGGAATAACCCGACCCGACGAACAGGCTGCGCGGAAAGCGCGCCTTGAGCCGGGCGACCATGGCTACTTGCCGCGCCACCCCGCACAGCGGGTCTTCCGGCGGCAGGTATCCATCGGAAGGAGGAAAGAGCGCTGGCCGCTGGATGTGCGGATTGTAATAGGGGCTGCCGCAGGACAAGTTAATCAGGTCCACGTCCAAACTCTCCAATAAGGCGATGAACTGCTCGGCCTCGCCTAAGTCCATTTGTTGCGGATCGTCCTGATCAATTCCAAAGCCGTACTCGTAGGGCAGGCAGTTTTGGTACGGCTCGGGCACCCCATGCCCCGGCTTGCCGTTGATACTCGCGTCTGGATCAGGCCGGAAGGGCACGAAATCGAAGGCACTCAGCCGCACGCCGATGCCGAGACCGGGTGCTCGCTTGCGGATCCCCTCGATGATGGAGCGGACAAAGCGCGTGCGATTGGCAAAGGAACCGCCAAAGGGGCCGGGCCGCGTAAACGCGCTGAGAAATTCGTGCCCTAGATAGCCGTGGCAATGCTTGATATCTACGAAGTGGTAGCCCAGCTCACAGGCGATTTGCGCGCCGACGACATAGCGGTCGATCAACTCCTCGATATAGTCGTCCGTCAGGAGCGGATAGTCCGCGTCAAGGCCGAATTTGTGGTCCAAGATCGGGTGGTGATAGAGAATGGCTGGCGCGGCTTGATCCTTGCGATAGGGACGACAAAAGCGCCCCGAATGCGTCAGTTGCAGGCCGAGGAGCAGGTCGTCGGTGGTGCCGAACCGCTCGTCGTGCGCCGACAGGAGGATGTCGCGCAGTTCGGCCATGCCGGTGCGGTTTTCCTCGCGCGCCATGAGTTGGTTTGGGTTGGCGCGGCCCTCGGGCACCACGGCAAATGCCTCCCCACCCCAGATGAGCTTGGCTCCGCTGCGCCCGAAATTCCGCCAGCGCCGACGCGTCAAATCGCTCGGATGGCCGTCTTCGGTCCCATCCCATCCTTCCATCGGCTGAATGGCAAAGCGATTGCCGATGCGGTTGCCGTTGCTGTGGGTTGGTTGGGCCAGCGGGGAAGTGGGGGCGGTTTCGATTTGATCGTCGCAAGGAAATTCCGTGCCCAAATGGGCCAGATGGGTGCGAAAGTCCGCGGCCTGCTTAAAGCTGGAGATGCGCGGATAGCGCGCCTTGGCCATTAAGGGGTCTCCCGACGTCGCAGATACAGCATCAGTCCCAAGCCGAAGACGATCATGGCGATGCTGAGGAGTTGGGCTTGGCTCAGGCCCCACAATACGCGCGGATTGATCCGAATGAACTCCACCAGAAGCCGCGCTACCCCGGCGAGGATGAGATAGAAGCTGAACGACAGTCCTGGAATCTCGAAGCGGGTGCGCATTTTCCACAGGAAGGCAGCGATCCCCAAGTGAGAGAGGGTCTCGTACACGGGCGCGGGATGGACTTTTTCCGTGGTTGGCACCACGCCGTCGGGATAGGCCATGCCCCAGGGAAGATCCGTCGGCACCCCGTAGTCGCCATCGCCGGCGAGTTGGCAGCCGATCCGCCCAACCCCGTAGCCCACGGCAAGGGCAATGCCCACCGCGTCGGCGACGTGGCCCAGCGGCGCATTGTGGCGGCGAATTTGCCAAAGCACGCCGGCAGCGGCGACGACAAACCCCCCGTACCAAGTCAAGCCGTAGCCGGAAAACAGCAGGTCGAATACCTCATCCCAAGTCTCGGGCGATGTTTCAAAGAGCACAAAGTAGAGCTTGGCTCCGACTAGCCCGCCGATCATACAGGTGGTGACAATCGTCGAGCCCAGTTCTTTGTGCAGGCCCTGGCGCTTGAACTCGCGGTTGAGCACGTGCAGGGCCGCTAGGAAACCGAGGGCGACCATGAGACCAAACGTGCCGACACTAATGGGGCCGATCTCGAATAGGTAGGGGTACATAATCAGATGTTTTTGCGGCCTAAAGCCTCGATCTGTCGCTTGAGAGCTGCGGCGATCTCGTAGTAAATCTCGTAGGGGCTCAACGTCTCGGAGTGCTCCTTGAAAGAGGTTGTTTCTAAAGGAAGGCCGAAAAGCAGGCGCAAAGGATGGCGCGATGGTGTGCGCGTCCCCTTGGGCAGGGCTTCGTGGGTGCCGGCAATGTGCAGGGGCACTATGGGGGCATCTAGTTCGTAGGCCAAAAGCCCTACACCCGCCTTAAATGGCTGTAGTTGGCCGTTGACTGAGCGCGTGCCTTCGGGAAAGACCAGCAATGGGCGGCGCACTCCCACCGATTGTCGCGCCCGCACCAAGCCGTCGGCGAAGTTGTCGTGGCCGTCGAAGGGGATAGCATTGACAAAGGTGTACAAAAACCAGCGCAGCTCGGAGTCGGTAAGGTAATGCTCGCTGGTTGCGATATTGAGGTGATCGACATGGGAGCGCACGGCCTCGTACACGCAAGCACCGTCGAGATGGCTGGCATGGTTGGCGGCAATCAGGTAGGGCCGATCTTGCGGCAAGTGCTCTAGGCCGCCGGCCCGGAGGTCGAAAAAGCGGCGGAACAAGGGGCCACCGGTCTCCCACAGGAATTCTTGCAGCATATTTTTGCCAGCCTCGCTCTCTGGCTCGGCACTCGGCTCGGCGTGCAAGATGCTCGACCAGTACGCGGGCGACTGCTCCACTTCCCAGTCCATCCCGTCGCGCAAGTGAACCTCCAGCCGCGCCAAGACGCTGCGAAGCGTGTCCTGTGGGCGCAAGAGCCCATCGACTTGGGTCCCCAGCCGCTGGCCGAGCCACGCGGCGAATTCCACGGCCATCAGCGAATCCAACAAGGTGTCGAGCGGCGCATCTAGGTGAGCGGCTACTTCTCCGGTACTCAGACCCGCGAGCAGGCCGATTTGGCGCTGGATCGCCCGCTCCCATTCCGGCAGGGGCGTGCCCGGGCAGTCTTCGCGCTCGATGGCGGACAACAGGGCTTGGCGGTCCACAGTGCCGTCGTCTAGCCTCGGCAGTGGTCGGGTCCAAAAGTGCAAGTGCTGGATCCGGTAATGGCTGGGCAAGGTGCGAGAGATCTCGTATGAGTGCGCCTGGATGGCCTCGCGCAAGTCCTCGGCCTGCTCGGCCTCGCGGGTGAGTACGGCTATGCCGTGTACTTCTTCGCTCCCGATGTGCGCCGAAGGCACGCCGACTACGCTTAGCTCGGCTACGTGCGGCAAGTCGTGGTAGAGCGATTCGACTTCGCGGGGATAGACGTTGTGGCCGGCTCCGTTAACGATCAAGTCTTTGCTCCGCCCCTCGACGAAGAGATAGCCGTTGTCGTCGAGGCGGCCGAGGTCGCCGGTATGTAGCCACCCATCCTTCAACGCCACTTGGGTCAATTCCTCTTGGGAGAAGTACCCCTCCATGACGTTGGCACCGCGCACCAAAATCTCGCCGATGCTGCGCTCGTCCGGCTCGGCGATTTGCACTTGCTGTCCGGGCAGCACTGGCCCCACTGACCGGGCTTTGCCCTGATGGGGAGTGTTGACCGCCACGACGGAGGCCGCTTCGCTGAGGCCGTAGCCTTGGCAAATCGCTACGCCAAGCCGCTCATACGTGCCGACGAGGTCGTCGGATAGGGCCGCGCCGACGCTGACGACTCGCCTCAAAGCGGCCAGCCCCGTTGTGGCTTCGGCTCCGAGGCGTTCGACGCGATCGGCCAAGACGCGCAACAGGCGTGGCACGGTCAACAGCATGGTTGCATTCGTATCGCGCAGGGTCCGGAGCATCTCGCGGCTGTTGACGGCCTCTAAATACGTGATGGTGGCCCCGCCGAGCAGCGGCAATAGCAAGCCGCCGGTGCATTCGAGGACTTGGTGCAGCGGCAGGGTCGAGAGCATGCGGTCGGATTCGTAGATGCGCAGGACCTCGCCTTGGGCGAGGACGTTGGAGATGAGGTTGCGATGGCTCAACACCACTCCGCGCGGCTCGATGACCGAGGTAAAAACGATCGACGCTGTGGCGTCTGGATTGACCCTTGGTCGCTTCCAACGGCCTTTTTGGGCGGTCGCGTCTGGCTCGGGAGCTTGCCCGAACGGCAGACCGTCGCGATCTACATTGAAAAAGGCCATTTCCTTGTGGGCTGCCACACCCTCGGGCGAGAGCTGAGAAAAGCGCTTTTCCGCAGCAATCAGTGCCCGCGCTTGGACGAAGTCGCACAGCCTCCAGATGTCTTCCTCGCGCATCTGCGGGCTGATGGGCACAACCGCTAGCCCAAGCAAGCTGGCCGCCATGTAGGCGACGACCCACTCCGGCCCGTTGTCCCCGCACAGTAGGACCCGCTCACCGGTCGACACGCCCTGTGCACGCCAACTGCGCGCCACGCGCTCGGCGCGGGTGAGCAACTCGTCGTAGCTGATCCGCGTCCAGCCGGATTGGCGCTCGATTTGCAAGGCCGTCTTGGCAGCGTAGCGGCCGCAGGCCCAACGCAACAGATCCGGGATCGTGCGGATGCTTTCCTCGATGCGCCAGCGCTGCTCCTCGCCCCCCACTTCGCTCGGTGCCGCGCTCAACGGCTCTTGGTCGTCGGACCCACCCAGTTCGTGGCGCCGGAGGCCGGGTAGGTGGGTCTTTTGATAGTATTGATACCAGTCGATCCGCCGCACGTCCATGTTGAAGATCCGCTGCTCTTCGGGGGGCAGCGACTCGTAGAGGGCCAACATGCGCTTGGCTTCATAGCGGCAGTCGAGGGTCGTGTACGGACTGAACAGGTCGGTGAAGTACTGGACGCGCTTGAGGCGCGTCTTGAGCGCGGCCAAGCGGCGCTTCTTCTGGGCTGGTGCCCAGCGCTCGGGCAGGTATTCGTAGAGTTTCTGCTTTAGCTCCAGCGGATAGAGGTACTTCCAGTTGAAGGCGCGCTGGAATTGCTCCACCGTCGGGAAGGTCCAGTCCACCAGCTCGGGCCGCGAGCCGTCCTTGTTGAGGAGGGGGTGTTCCTCAAAGTAGCCCTTGACGTATTGGAACATCCGGGTGTTGGGCAGTGGGTTTTCTCCGCTGGTGGCCGCGTGGAAGACCTCTACTGTGGAGGTCGTGGCCTGCGTGGCCGCGGCCAGCACGGTATTGACGACGATATCTACGGGCACCAAGTCCATGGGCGCGCCCATGGCGGCCGGGAAGTCCGGGACGATCCCCCGTCCGTAGGCCACTATCAGTGGATCGGTTACTTTGAGCCCGTGGATCCAGCCTGGATGCGGATCTTCGAGCGCGCCTTCGGTGACGCTAGGTCGCACGATGGCCAGCGGCACTTGGCCGCGGTGCTTGACGAGCAACTGTTCGCCCATGGCCTTGGTAAAAGTGTACACGTCATTCCAGCC
>VXZF01000647.1 GCA_009845645.1 Gemmatimonadota bacterium
GTGGGCGCTTTGCCCGGCTTTGGGATGGGCGCGACGATGCGGGCCAGTTGGTGCCGCCGGGCAACTACGTGTTCAGCGTCGCGCTGGACGCCAAGACAGGCCAAGCTAGAGCGGTCGCTGCGGTTGTGGTGGCATACTGAACGGGAAATGGGTGCTATGAGAAAATGTTTCGTCATCTTGGGGCTGGTATTAGTAGTGGGCGTCCCGGCCTGGGGCCAGACCGATGTCCAGCGCGGTGGGGCTGTCACCTTTGAGCCGACTGGCCCGGGCGTGCTCTTTGGGGCGCTCGATCCGGCAGTCAAAAAGTGGTACGTGCCGCAGGAGCTCTTCGTGGACTATGGCTGGCGTCAGTGGGAATACTCCAACTACGCCCGCACCCCATATGAGCGCTACGTCAACACCACCCGCGAGGGCGACTACTTCTACGATGTGTACGGCAATTTTACCACGCGCGGTTGGTTGATCTACGACTGGCGTCAGTTCCAGCCGCAGCCCTTGGGCAGCGGCATCTTCCAGAGCACGCGCTTCAACCGCTGGTTCAACGCGGTGACCATCAGCGGCGACTCGCAGGGTCAGTACAACTACGCGATCACGGTCGGCGACCGGATTCGCACGACGCTGACGCCGATGACGTTTTCCAAGCCGGACTTCAACGGGGTGCAGATCGATTTTGCTTCGGATAAGTACCAAGCGACGATCCTCGCCTCGCGCATCAGCGAGCCGATCCGCGGCTCCACCCAGCTTTCGGGTGGGATCACTGAGCCGGTGACGCAGACCAATATCACTTCGTTGTTCGGCGGGCGGGCGACTTTTCAGGTAGGTGATTTCGTCGAGGTCGGTGCCCAAGTGATGGACGCCAGCAACGGCAATACACTGCTCGACATGTTCAACGGAGATTTGGTCGCTGGCAGCCTCACCGCTGGGCAGAGCACGGCACCGTTGACGGCGATTGCGGTGATTCTGAGCGACGACTCGCCCGACGACAACGAAGGGGGCGCGGCCCTGTTTAGCCACGACGTGCGGATCACCAGCCGCGACTTCGACACCGGCAAGGAGACGGTTTCTACCTTGCAGGAGGTCGTCCGTCCCGGCTCGCAGTGGCCGGTTATCTTCGGCGGGTTCCGGCGTCCGGGCTTTTTGGCCGCGGACGGCCCAGAGCGGATCATCGTCAACTACGACTTCAACGACCCGGGTTATGTTGGTCCAGATCCGACGACGATTGTCGGAGTAGATTTCAACTACGTGGTAGCTAACGACTTCAAGGTCGAGATGTGGTCTGACCGCCAGACGGGCTTGCGCGGCGCACCGCCCCCTCCGTTGACTGCCGAGGTGATCGACGCGGCGCAACCAGCGTTGATTGCCGTGCGCCGTGCCGAGGGCAATGTCGCGGACATCACGAACTTGCAGCGGATTGAGTTTTCCTACGGCCTGCCGACGGCCAATCTGGTCGGTGGCTTTACCATTGAGGGCACTGGGGTACTCGGATTTGACTTCTACGGCGAGTGGGATCGCAACAAGCGCTATTTCCAGTTTCCCAATGCCGCGCTGTTCAACGAGGGCGAAGAGCACGCGGTTTCTTCCGAGGGGTCTGACGCTTGGTACTTCAATGTCTCGCGCAATGTGTTCCCCTACTTTTTCTACGGCGAAGCCTACGCCATTGACGAAGCCTATTCGACGACGGCCTTCTTGGTCAGTGCTACGGGCGAGGTGCAGTACGACAATACCCAGCGGCACTTGTACGAGTTTGTCGATGACAACGACGACCAAGACCGCTTCCCCGACTGGATTCGCTTTGGCTCGACCAACGACCGGTCGATTTTTCCCGGCTGGGATCAAAACAACGACTTCATCTCCGACTTCAATCAGAACGATAACGCCACTGCGGCCAACATCATTCCCGACTATGACGAGCCGTTTCTGCGCTACAGTGTCGATCGGCCGGAATTTCTCTTTGGCATTGATTTGAATAACAACAATTGGATCGATCGCTTTGAAGACGACGATCTGCCCGATTACCCGTACAAGCCGGATCGGCGGGGATACAATGTTTTCGGCGGCATCCACCTCGCGCCGGATATGCGGCTGACTCTCGGGCGCACGGACGAGCAATCGCAGGCAACCGACGCCTTCAACGAGACAAATTACGCAATGTTCACGCTCGATCGGGACTACGCGGGCTTGGGGCACTTGCGGGTTTTCAACATGCTCAAGCAGGCCAAGGACACCATTCCCGATGCTCGGCGCGAGCCGACCCCCTTCGTCGGCGCGCCGATCCAGCCGGTGGTGCGCGACATCTTGGCGGCGCAGGACACTTGGATCAATACCGCGTACGCGCAGTTCGATTATCAGGGCATTGAGGGGCTGAACGTGGTCAACAAATTCAAGTGGGAGCATTTCCGGCAAAACGCCGAGGACCCGCGCGACAGCATTGGCCGCCCGCTGGAAAGCACTGCGAGTTTCTTGGGACTGATCAACAAGGTGGACTACATGTACGGCCTTGGCCGCTTTGACTTGCAGCCGAGGTGCAAGAGCGAGTTTTTGCGGCAGACGCCTTTTGTCGCCGACGAGGCGCGGCGCGAGGAATGGGCGCTGACCGTGCAGTTGATCGCCCGCCTGCCGGTCATGCGGCGCACGGTTATCGAATCTGGCGTGGAGCAGTTGTGGTTTAGCGACCGGGTGCAGGACGAGGACGCGCTGCGGGCGGCAGGGCTTTTGCAGGACACAGGGGACTGGCGCTCGACTCATATCGCGGTACAGCTATCGACGACTTCCGATTACCAGGGGTACCGGCTGACCACGCAAGCGGGCCTGCGCTTTGGCCGCATCCTGAGCGAGCGGGTGATTGAGGACAGCGACCGGCCGGGCGTTTTCAAAACCGACGACAAGGGGAAGAATGAGACCACGACCTTTATCACAGTGTTCGCCGGTCTGGAGTGAGGCCGTGTTGCGCTTTTGCTTGCTAGTGATTGTAGCCTTGGGTTGCGCCCAAGAGCCTGAGGAGTTGGTGCTGGCCCAAGTGGGTGGTCAGCCGATTACTGCGTCGGAGTTCAGGGAGTTTGACGCGCGGATTCCCGCGGGGATGAAAGAGGGAGGCCAGCGCCAAGTGCTCGAAAGCCTGATCGACAAAAAGCTGCTCCTGCGCGAAGCGGATGCCGCCAAGATGGCTGAAGACAGTTGGTTCAAAGGCGAACTTGCTCGCTTCAAACGCGCTCGGCTGATGGCGCTGTACATGGAGCGCGAGGTCGTCGCTAAGATCGAACTTACTCCCGAGGAAATAGAGCGGTACTACCGAGAGAGCGGCCGACACCGTGCTCTGCGCTTGGGCGGCATAATGGTCGAGAGTTTGGAGGAAGCAGGTGCAATCATCGACCAGATCGCCGCGGGGGCTGATTTTCACGAACTGGCCAGCGCGCACTCGGTTCACGAGAAGACCGCCGCGCGGGGCGGCGACACTGGCATATACCAGACGCGCGACCAGATGTCGGCGGAGACGGTTGAGCAGGTGCTCGGGTTGGCGATAGGGGGTGTTTCCGCGCCGGTGCGCGAAGTGTTTAGCCATGAGGACTTTTACGTGATCTACAAAGTGCTCGACGAGATCCCAGCGCCGCTGAGCGCGTCGGAGCAGATCATCGTCGAGGAGCTGACAGTGCAAAAGCGCGAGGAGCGGAGGCAGGCGCTCCGCGATTCGCTCGTGAAAGCGTACGCACCGGTGCCGCGTCCGGCGGCGATCCAGCGGCTCGTCGAGAACGGAGTCATGGCGGACCAAGCCGAAATTCTCTGCGCGTATCGGGGCGGCGAACTCTCTGTCAGTGGTTTTTTGGCGGCGTACGAGCTTCTCACCGGCAGGAGTTTACAGGAGGCCGACAGTGCTCACGTGGCCGAGGTTTTGCATCGCCGGGTGCTGCCCGACCTGTTCGTGAGTGCCGAGATCGAGGCGGCTGGCTTGGCAGAGGATGAGCGTTTCAAGGAGACAGTGGCGGTTAAGAGCGAGGAATTGCTGCTCAGCGCGTTGCGCCGGCGGGAGGTTGACCAGCACGTGAGTGTAACCGAAGAAGAAGCGCGCGATTTCTACGACGCGCATCCCGAAAAATTCGTTCGGCCTGAGGTTACGACCATCGTCGAGATTTTGGTGGCGTCGGATTCGCTGGCCCAGCGCCTGGGGGACGAATTGCGTGCGGAGGGCGATGCCGTAGCGTTGGCCCAGCGCCATACTCGACGCGAGGGCAGCTTGCACCACGGCGGCCAGATGCAGCTCAATGCTTATACCCAAGGGCTGTTTCCCGTGCTGTCTGCTGCCGTGCAAGAGGTCGCCATCGGCGAGGTGGGTGGACCGTTGAAGACCGAGCAGGGCTATTCGGTCTTCAAGGTGCTGGAGCGCACGCGCGAGCAGATTCCGTACAACGCCGAATCGCAGCGCCGCGCCCGTGCCTACGTGCGGATCGACAAGTCGAAAAGGGATTACGTGCGGTTCGTGCGCAATTTGCGGAATAAGTATCCGGTGGAAATTGTCGAGGGAAGTTTGGAAAAGCTCTGAACCGTGCGTTGGACAACTAATATAGCGTTGGTTTTGGTGCTCGCCTTACAGGTCGGAGCGCAGACGGATTACGGCTACCGCTTGGGGCGGCAGGAAAGGGGTGAAGTCCGCTTCAATGCTCAAGGGCCAAGCGTGCTGATGGGGGCTTTGGATCCCACGGTCATGCGCTGGTACATGCCGCAGGAACTGTTCGACGAGTACGGCCGCCGTCAATGGCGCTATACCAACTACGCCACCGAGCCGTACCGGCGCTACATCGACCGCAACCAAGAGGGCACGTATTTCTACGACACCTACGGCAAGCTGATCTCGCGCGGCTGGCTGGTGTACGACTGGCGACAGACGCAGGCGCGCACGGTCGAGAGCAGCCAGTTGACCAAAGAGCGGCGCTACGCTAATTGGTTCAATCGGCTGATTATCTCCTCGGATGCTAGCGGCGACTACAACTACTCGCTGATGATCGGCGACGAGATTTTCGCGACCCTGACGCCGATGACCTTCCGCAAGGTCGGCTTCAATGGCGTTGTGACGAGCTTTGACGCGCGGCATTTGCGCTTCACTGGTTTGTTCTCGCGCCCAAGCCTGCCCATCGTCGAGATCGACCCGGATATTCCGACGGCCTCGCAGGACAACTTTACCAGCTTGATCGCTGGTCGTATAGAGGCCGATTTGGGGGCCAACGCGACCTTGGGTCTGACGTTGGTTAATGCCCACAATGGGGCTGGCAACCGCGAGAGTTTTGAGGGCAATCCGCTCAAAGGGGTACTGACGACCGGGCAGCTAGGTAGAAGGCTCAACAAGCTAATCGTGCGGCTGTCCGACGATTCGCCCGCAGACGGCGAGGGTGGGCCGGTGTTGTTCAGCACGGAGGTGGAGATCACCACGGCGCTCAGGCGCGAGGTGCCGGTCGAAGGCGGCGTGCGGATGGTCTTTAAGGACACCACGTTCACGGGCAGCAGTATTGGCTTTGCGCCGGTGATAGAGGGCGGAGAGGAGCGCGGTGGATTCTTGCGGGCCGATGGGGCGGAGAGCATTGTGCTGCAGTACGCGTTGGCTGCCGAAGAGGGCGAAAGCGAGGAAGGCACCTTGCGTTTGGCCTTGCAGCGCCAGTTAGATCTGGGGCTGGACGAGGCCGACGACGCCATCACCCGCGTCAAAAACGTGCGCTTCCGCTTCGTGCTGGCCAATGACTACCGGATCGAAGTGGCCTCTGACCGGCAGAACAGCCGCATTGGCATCCCGGAGTTTTTGGTGGTGACGCGGGCTGCTGGCAATGTCAAGAATCAGCTCAACCCGCGCGAAGTCGTCTTTGACTACGGCTTGCCGACGGCCTCGCAGATCGCCGGTATTACTACTGAGATACGCGACTGGTGGGGCTTCGACTTGTACGGCGAATTCAACGTCAGTACCCAGTACCGCCAATTTCCCTCGACGACGCGCGAATCGCACCGCTCGTTTTCGGGGATTCAAGGCGATGAGCACGCTGTCGGCTGGCTGTTCAATCTCGTGCGGCACGCAGACCCTTGGCGCTTTTCCCTCGAAGGCTTTGGCATGGACGACGCCTATGCCACCAGCTTCAAGCCGGTGGACAGCCGCGGCTTGGTTGACTACTCGCCCGAGGCCACCGACCGGCTCTACGACTTCGTCGAGGACAACGACGATCAGGACCGCCACCCTGACCAGAAGCGGTTTTTCCAGGGCGGATTGGTGCCGCCGCAATCGACCGCGCTGGGCGGCTTCCAGGTGCGCTCGGACGGCGTGCCCGATCCGGCGGTCTTTCCTGGGTACGACGAAAACGGCGACTTCATCTCCGACTTCAATCAGAACAGCAACGGCGACCGGGAGAATTTCTTCCCCGACTACGAAGAGCCTTTTCTGCGCCATCACTCGGACCGGCCAGAGTTCCTCTTTGGCATAGACCTCAACAACAACGGCTGGGCCGAGCGCTTTGAAAACGACGACTTGCCCGACTATCCCTACAAGAAGGACCACTGGGGCTACAACGCTTACGCCAGCGTGGAGGTCAATCCCGAAATCCGTCTTTCTGCCGGCTATCTGCGTCAGGATATGCGACAAGTCGACCGCAAAAATCATACTGCCTATGGTCTCTTTACTTTTGAACGAGATTGGCCCGGCCGCGGTCGGGTGCGGGTCTTCGACATGCTGAAGAAGGCCGCAGACACCATCCCCGATCCGCTGTCTCAGTGGATCGTGCCGACGCTCGAATTTGGGGCCGCTGGGCAGACGAGTGGGCAGCACATAGCCGTGCCAGATTTGCTGGCGGCCGAGGACACTTGGATCAATACGTTTTACGCTGAGTGGCACTACGCTAGTCCGCGGCGCTGGAAGACTAAGCACCGCTTCAAATGGGACTGGTGGCACCAGCGCGACGCGCAACTTGGTTCGCTGGGGCCGTTGGGACGCAATGGCCGCGAGACCTCTGGTTTTGTGGGGTTGATTGACAAGATCGACGGCGTTTTTGCATGGGGCGCGGTGGCGATTTTGCCCCGCTTTAAAAGCGAATTTCTCAGCCAATCGCCCTTTTCCTTGGCCGAGCGTCGTCGCCGTTCCTGGGATGGGATTGGGTCGCTGTTGGTCCGCTTTCCCGTGATGCGGGATTCAGAGCTTGAACTGGGGTTTGAGCAGCGGTTGTTCTTTGAGCTGTTGCAGGACGAGAAGGTCTTGGTGGAAAACGTGCTGACGGGCGATTTCCGCGGCACGGTGTGGGCGGCGCAATTGAGCAATCAGCGGGAGTATCTAGGCTACGGATTGACGACCCAGCTCGGGTTGCGCTTTGATAGGCGTTCATTGGAAGTGACCGGGCGAGAGCGCGAGACGCGGGTCGCGGGATTGGCGTTTTTGTCGATATTCGCGAGTCTGTGAGAATTATCTAAGTGTTGCACAATATGCGACAATTTTACCGAACTTTTTCAAAACACTCCGCACTGCGGAGCGAATCTCCCAACCCCGTGCAACTCGCCTCGTGCCACCCTTCGGGACATACCAGAATCATAAATCGAAAGAGAGGATAGATGCCCATTCAACGTTACTCAATTAACCAGCATCCTATCGAGGCCCTGCTGACTTGGATCAAATCTGATGAAATCGCTATTCCTGAGATCCAGCGTCCTTTCGTCTGGAACGCGGCAAAGGTACGTGATTTCATCGATTCACTTTACAACGGCTATCCCGTAGGGTATCTCATCGCTTGGCGTAACCCGGATGTCCGCTTAAAGGATGGTACCCAATCAGCAGGGAAGCGTATCTTGATCGACGGCCAGCAGCGTGTTATGGCGCTATTTGCCGCTTTGCATGGGGAGCAGGTTGTCAACAAAGACTATAAGCGGACACGGATATCTATCGCCTTTCATCCTGGCGAGGAGCGTTTTGAAGTGGCAAACGCCGCCATACGCCGGGATCGGGGATGGATTGCCGACGTATCCACTGTCTTCGCTCCCGATGCGAGAATACGTCAATTAGTGGACGACTACTGTGAAGCGAATCATGTTGCAGATAAATACGACATTGATGATCGCATGGAACGCCTTCGCGGTATCCGTAATAATTCCCTCGGCGTTATCGAGTTGAACGCCGATATAGAGGTTGAGACTGTCGCGGAAATCTTCGTCCGCATAAACTCTCAAGGGGTCTCGCTTAATGCGGCAGACTTCGCAATGTCCAAGATGGCTGCCAACGAACAGTATGACGGTCATCGACTACGAAAGTGCATCGACTACTTCTGCCATCTGGCTGTTGCGCCGGAAGCATATAGTGACTTGGCCAAAGATGCTGACTTCGCCTCGACGGACTACTTCCGTGCAATGGAGTGGCTAAAAAATGAAAAGGACGACCTCTACGATCCTTCATACACCGATATGCTTCGTGTCACGTTTACGTCGCAATTCAAACGTGGGCGTTTAGAGGACTTAGTCGCTCTACTCTCAGGGCGCAATTTCGAGACACGTACGTTTGAGGAAGCCACCGCAGAAGAGGCTTTCCATACGCTTAGAGATGGAATCCTACGCTACATGAACGAGACCAACTTCAAACGGTTCGTCATGATTTTGCGCTCGGCAGGGTTCGTAGATTCATCGCTGATCAGATCCCAGAACACCGTCAATTTCGCCTACATCCTCTTCTTGACGTTACGCTCGCAGGGTGAGGCCCCTGAGCAAATTGAGACGCTCGTGCGTCGGTGGTTCGTGATGTCGATCTTGACAAGTAGATACACCAACTCACCGGAAACCGCCTTCGGCGTCGATATTGGAAACATCGCTAGACAGGGTGTAAGCCGATATCTGGACACAATCGAACGAGCCGAACTCTCGGATGCCTTCTGGGGGGTAGGTTTGCCGCAACAGATGGACACCTCGGTGGCCAGCAGTCCCTATTTTAATGTCTTCCTCGCAAGCCAAGTAAGGGGGAACGATAAGGGATTCCTCTCACGTGACCTCACCGTGCGCGACCTTCTGGAAGGCCAGTGGCACATTCACCATGTATTCCCGCGCAGCTATTTGCAGAAGCACGGCTTCCAGCGTGGTCGCTACAATCAGATTGCCAATTATGTGATGATGCAGAGCGAAATCAATATCGCTATCGGGGCTCTGCCACCGGAAAAATACTTCTCAGACCTGTGGGAGCAGCGTAGAAACGGAGCAACTCACTACGGCGGGATAACCGATGCCGATCAGTTGCAAGGAAACCTTGCGGCCCACTGTATCCCTGAAGGAATGGACGCCGCAAGTGTCGAAGACTATGACACTTTCCTGCAAGGGCGTAGAGAACTCATGGCTGCCAAGATACGGGCCTACTACAAGACTCTGTAGAGAAGGCACATAATAACCGACTATTGACCTATTTATATCCAATTGGTTATTATGCTATAATGCTTTATGAATCACGAAAGACTGAACTTAAAAGAGGCCATATGGGTCGGGGATTCTAAGGCAAAGCTGAAGGAATTTCCAGAGTCTGTTCAAAAGGATATAGGAGACGCTCTGTTCATTGCACAGGCGGGAAGCATGTCTCCGGCGGCCAAACCATTCAGGGGAGTTGGCTCAGGAGTTTTTGAAATACGGGTGGATCACAGAACAGACGCTTACCGCGCTGTGTATGCGGTGAAAATTGGAGAGAGGGTTTATGTGCTGCATTGTTTTCAAAAAAAATCAAGGCGCGGAATAAAAACTCCAAAGAAAGAGATAGACCTTATTAAGAGCCGTCTGAAAATGGCGCGAGAACTGGAGGCGGATGAATTATGAGTGAGAAGATTACATTTGAAAAGAGTTCAGGCAATGTGTTTGAGGATCTCGGCTTGCCAGATGCGGAAGAATTGTTTCTCAGAGCGACACTTGGGTTTAAGGTATTTCAGATTATAGAAAACCGGAAGCTGACTCAGGCGGAGGCCGCGAAGATTTTAGGGGTGAAGCAACCTGAAATATCTCGGCTAAAGAAGGGCAATTTTAACCATTATAGTGTTGAGCGGTTAATGACGTTTCTCAACCGACTGAATCTCGATATTGAGATCCACATTATTCCCTCAGAAAATAGAGAAGGACAACAGCGAGTTGTTGCTGTTTAGCTCTTCCAACTCCTTTGGCGCATCAATTACCGGCTATATCGCTAGAGGGCTGTTAAAGAGGGGCCACGCTTATGCTAAAGGCCTGTATCCGACTTGTGCTGACGCTTGCTTGGCTGACTGGCGAGGCAGATGCGCTGACGATTTATCGGATCGGCGGTTCGTCGCTGCCGGTGCCGGAGTTGGCCGAGGGGGTGGAGTTTGTGCAGCTCGATTGGGAGGAGGTGGAATCGGCGCAGCACGGTCAGATCGAATTGCTGAAGATCGATGGGGACTTTATAGAGCCGGAGCAACTGGATCCGTCGATAAACCTGACGCCGCGTCTCAAAGAACGCGGAGGCCGGGTGCAGACGGCATCCCGTTTGGGCTGGCAGCCAAGCGGCGACACCGAGGCCGTGCTGTGGGACGAAGACGTCGAGACCGCTTTCCTGGGCGACGGGCATTGGACGACCTCGGGCATCAACGCGCGCAACAAGAGCCTAGTTTTCGAGTTCGGAGGTAACTTCACGGTCGAGCGCATCAAATTCTATCCACGCGAGCGCTTTGAGGAAGAGCGCTTCCTACAGCGCTTTATGATCGGTATCAGCGACGGCGATCCGCTCAAGGAAGGTACGCGCGAATATACTGCGGGTACGCGCGGTTCCTTCCTTGACTTCGACATCGTGCATCGGGCTACCGAAAATACGACCTCGGTGGTCGAGCTTGAGCTGCCGCCGGTGCCAATCCTCCGCATGCTCTTTGAAGCGCACGAAAACACCCAAGGCATCTGGGAGATCGCCGA
>VXZF01000361.1:0-2829 GCA_009845645.1 Gemmatimonadota bacterium
GTTATTCGCTGCGCGGGCTGTCGGACGCACTGGACGGCCACGTCACCGCCCAAGCCCTCGGGAAATACGAGCGGGGCGAGATGATGCCGAGTTCCGGCGTCCTAATTCGGCTAACCAAGATACTCAGCGTGTCCCTTGAATACCTGCTGAGCGAAGAGGTCGAAGAGCTTGAGTCGGTGGAGTTTCGGAAACTTTCCGGCACGTCGGCTGGCGAAAGAGCGTGGGTGTCGGCTGAAGTGATCGACTGTTTGCAGCGCTATCTGACGATTGAGGAAATCCTAGGCTTGGATAGCGGGGTATGGCGCGTACCGCAATTCGGCAATCGCTTCTTCGGTCAAGAAGAAGACGGCGAGATCGTTGCCGAAGACATGCGTAGAGAATGGAAACTCGGTATCGATCCCATCCCGAATATGACCGCCCTGCTTGAGGATTGGGGAATCAAGGTCTTGGTGATCGAATTGCCGGAGCGCGTGTCGGGCTTAACCTGCCTAGTCCGCAGACAACACCAGAAAGAGAAAGTCCCGGTGATTGTCGTAAACCGGAAAGCCACGCTTGAAAGGCGGCGGTTTACGCTCGCCCACGAGCTGGCACACCGATTAATCGACGAAAGCTCTCCGGTGGACCACGAAAAAGCATCGAACGTCTTTGCGGGAGCTTTTCTCATTCCGCGTGATCATCTTGTCAGAGAGATTGGAGAGGCCCGCAAGGCCATCGGCTACCAAGAACTGATCCAAGTCAAGCGGATGTACCGGGTTAGTGCGGCAACGCTGCTCGTGCGATTCAAGCAAGTAGGCATAATCAATGAATCGACGCTTGCCTATGCGTTCCAGACCTTTGCGCGTGGATGGCGCTCCAACGAGCCAGAACCGCTAGAGGGAAGTGGCGAAGAAGGACAGCACGAGGTGCCGAGACGGTTTGAACGTCTTTGCTATTGGGCGCTAGCCGAGGGCCTCATTTCACCAAGCAAGGCCGGTGAGTTACTTCAGCAGCCTCGCAATCGGATCGAACAGGGATTGAAGGGGCCGGCTGAGGTTGATGCGGATTATCGTAAGTGATACTTCATGCATGATCCATCTGGAGAAGGCTGCACTTCTGAACGCTGTCCTCAAGCTGCCCTACACATTCGTGATGCCCGACGCGCTGTTCGAGGACGAATGGCTAGGGCTTGCCGAGAGCGACAAAAAAATGCTGTGCGACAACGGACTGGAGGTACGCGAGCTACCGGGGCCAGCCGTAACCCGAGCGGCGGCGCATTTTAACCGGCATAAACGCCTTACGCTCAACGACTGCTTCGCGCTCGCGTTGGCGCAAGACATTGACGACAGCATTCTGCTCACCGGCGACAGTGCGTTAAGAACGGTCGCCGAGCGAAACGGAATCGAGGTCCACGGCATTTTATGGGTAACGGATGAACTAGAATCGCACGGGGTCGCATCCCCGCTTAAACTACACGACGCGCTACGGCTGTTGCACGATGATCCTCTGGTGTTTTTGCCGGATGACGAAGTTCTGCGCCGCATAAGGCACTTGGCGAGGCTTCTTTAGAGAAATCCCGTAATTTTCAATTAGCCGCACCCTAAACTTACAATCAGACGAATTCGGTGTCGTAGTGCAGTATCAGTCGATTGCCAAGAAGCGAGAAAGAGCGTTTTTCACCGCTTGGCCATCTCGTTTCGACAACGTGCCGATCTTGCGGACAATCAGGGTATCATCAAGGGTGAAAAGCTTGAAACGAACCTTGCAAGGGACAGTGAGACCTGCTTCCCGCCAGTCTTGGATCGTCACGTCGCTCGGCCAATCGCTTCCGGCTGAGGTGATCATGGCCAAGGTCGATTGTTCGTGAGTCTCATTAAAGCTCGCCGATGAGATGATCAGAGCCGGTCGGCGCTTGGCGACGCTTCGATCAGTGAAGGGAAAGGGAACGACGACTACATCGAGCGACTCAAAGGTCACGCCACGCTTCCTCGTCCTCGGGCGAGGCCCATTCGCTCATAACCTCGGAGAGGCCCTGCAGGTAGTCGTCCCCCCCCGGCGTCACTTTGTGCACCACCAGATGACTGCCCTCAATCTCAAAGGCGATCACGTCCCCCTCCCGCAGGTTGGCCGCCTCGCGGATGCGCTTGGGGATCGTCGTCTGCCCACGCGATGTAATCTTTGCGAGTTCCATTTGCTTAATTTACGGATATTCTTACTAAACAGAAAATAAGAAGAAACAGAGCTAAATCAATCTTCCGACCATCGGCATACGTGCAAGCGCGCCGACAACATCTCTACCATCTAACCATCACATCGAGTATTTTTAATACGTTGAGGAGACAGTGGGGTAAGGCTACCCTCTGCCCAACTCTAAATTTTCAATTAGCCGCACCCTAAATTTACAATCAGCCGATCTCAGAGATCCGGTTGTACCTGCACCCAGTCCTCCATGTCTGATAAACAAACACCCGACGACCTAATTTGGGGCCGTCACCCCGTGCTCGAAGCCCTCCGCGCCGAACGCCCCCTGCGACGCCTGCTCATCGCCAAGGGCGCGCACGGCCCGGTCATCGACGAAATTTTCACCCGCGCGCGGCAGGCCCATATCCCCTATGATCTGCGCGACAAGGCCCAACTCGACCGCCTCGCCGGCCCCCGCCACCAAAGCGTCGTCGCCTACGCAGCAGCCGCAACGTACGCAGACTTCAACCACGTACTCGCCCACCTGTCAGCCCCGGCCCTGCTGCTCTTTCTCGACCAAGTGCAAGATCCCCACAACCTCGGTGCCATCATCCGCAGCGCCCACGCCCTCGGTGCTCAAGGCGTAGTCGTACCCGCTCGAGGTGCCGCCGG
>VXZF01000361.1:2839-10881 GCA_009845645.1 Gemmatimonadota bacterium
CTCCCCAGCTACACTCAAAGCCGCCGCCGGTGCAGCCCACCACCTGCCCGTCTGCCGAGTTGACAACTTGCAAAAAGCCCTGCAAAAAGCCGCAGCCTGCGGGCTTTTCATCGCCGGACTCGACGCCCAAGGCGAACAGCCCTTGACGGACGCGGACTTTACCCAGCCCTGCGCCCTAGTCATCGGCAGCGAGGGCAAGGGGCTGCGGCGCATGGTGCAAAAGCGCTGCGACGCGCTCTTGCACATTCCCATGCAGCGCGAGGCCATCGGCTCGCTCAATGCTTCTGTGGCCGCCGGTATCGCCCTGTACGAAGTATTCCGCCAGCGCCAGCCATGATCGTCCTGCTAATCCTCTGCCTCGCCCTCGCCCATGCGCACAGCAGCGAGGCGTCCGACACCCAACTGCAAGAAGCCCGCGCCCTGCTGACCCAAGCCAAGGGCCAGAACAAAAACCAGGGCTTTGCATACCAAGCCACCTATATGCGCTACTACGAGGTCGGCGACTCGCTCCTGTTGCAGGGGCAGGCCCGCGTCTCGCACAAGGGCGCCGAGCTAGAGGCCGCCGAAATCGTCTTCCGCCGCGACCTCGACCAAGTCGAAGCGCGGGCAGCCCTCGATTCGCTTGGGCGCGTCGTCGGTCGCCCGGTGTTGCGCCAAGGCGACCAAACCCTGCGCGGCGAGCGCATCCTCTACAACCTCTCCACCGAACAAGGAACCATCCTCAAAGGCAAGATCCACCGCGACAAGGGATTTTACGCCGGACACTTGATCCAGACCCGTAGCAGCACTGAGTTCCACGTCCATCAAGGCTCGTACACCACCTGCGACGCCGACCACCCCCACTTCGACTTCTACAGCCCGCGCATCAAGGTCATAGCCGGCGACATGGCCGTGGCGCGCCCCGTGTATTTCCGCATCAAGGAGCGGCGGCTGTTGTGGATTCCCTTTTACGTATTCTCGCTGCGCGAAGACCGCCAGTCTGGGATTTTGACGCCGAGTTTTGGGCAACACACCCCTAGATTTGGGGCGCGACAAAGCGAGTGGGAGCTGCGCAACTTGGGCTACTACCTCGCGCCCAACGACTATTGGGACCTGTCCCTCGCAGCCGACCTGCGGCAGCGCTCGGGCTGGCTAGGGCGCGCCCGCCTCAACTACGCCGCGCGCTACCGATTCCGAGGCCACGTCAGAACCCAGCTCGAAAACCGCCAAGAGGGCCGCACGGCCTCGCGCAACTGGCGAGTGGAATTCAGGCACAGCCAAGAGCTAGGCCGCGACGCAAGCTTACGAGCCAACGGCACCTTCCAGAGCAACAACAGCTTTGCCCAAGACAACAGCACCAGCCTCCAAGACCGCCTCAACCGCACCCTGCGCTCCAACCTCAGCTACACGCGGCGCTGGCGCGGCTCGGGCAATAGCTTGAGCCTAAAAGCGAGCCAGACCAAAAATCTCGACACCGAAAGATTCTCCACCATCCTACCCGAACTCAGCCTGCGCAAGAGCCGCAAACCGATTTGGGGCCAAGCGGGCCAAAGCCGCCAAGGTCGCCAAGGTCGCCAAAACCTCCCCTGGTACAGCCGCATCTACTACGACGGCAATGCCAGCCTGCGCAACACCCAGCGCGGCAGCCGCACGGACACCACCAATCAAACCAGCGCTCGAATGAACTGGCGAGTCAGCGCGCAGTACCGCCCCTTCTCTTGGCTCAACCTCAGCCCGGCGCTCAACCAAGGCTGGAGCGACCAAGATCTGCGCGAAAGCGCAATCCGCGGTCGGCGCAGCGACCGCTTCTCCACCCGTGCGGCCCTGAGCCAGACTTTCTACGGACTTTTTAACCCGTCCATCGGCCCGCTCCAAGCCCTGCGCCACGTGCTCAAACCCAGCGTCTCGTTCAGCTACCAAGCCTCCCGTGCCGACACCGGCGGCGTCTTGGGCTTTGGCGGCGACGGCAGCCCGCTCCAACACCGGCGGACCCTGAACTTGAGCCTCGGCAACACCTTCTGGGCCAAAATTTTGCGCGACGAGGAAGAGCACAAAGTGCGCCTAGTCCAGCTCAATTTTTCTACGACCTATGACTTTGAGAAAAAGGAGCGCCAACTAGCCGACCTGCGCACGACCCTAAGCGTCGAGGCGGGTCGCTACCTAAACTCGCGGCTGACCTTGCGCCACGAATTCTACGACGAGCAAAACCGACTGCACTTGCTGGCACCGCGCCGCGAGCAGCTCGAAGTGCGGACCTCAGCTAGCTGGTCGCGGCAGTCGGCAGCGTCGCGCGAGGAGATCGACCGGACTAGTAGTTTTGACAGCTCCAGCCGCTACGGATCGAGTGGCTTTGATACCTACAACTCCTACGGACCGAGTAGTTTCGGATCCTCCAACCCCTACGGATCTAGCAGCTTCGGCTCCTCCAACCCCTACGGCCGAGAATCCTTCGGCTTTGAAAGCGGCCTCATGCGCGACATCGACAACCGCCGGCGCGGCAGCCGCTTCCAACTCAGCCACTACATCTCACACCGCCGCGCCACCACTACAACCGCTAGCTTCATCCGCTCCTGGGTGCGGGCCGCAGCCGGCTTTAGCCTAGCGAGTTGGCATTGCAATTATTCGCTCAACTACAATCTGCGCGCCCCAGGGACGCGGCTGTTAGCTACCGAGCGCATCACTTCCGAGCTGTTGTCCCTGCAAAAGGAATTCCACGACTGGACCGCAACCCTCAATGTGCAGCCGAGTACCTTCCACAAAAACCAAGCGTTCTTTCTTAAGGTGCAGTTAAAAGACATTCCGCAACTCAAACTCGAGCGCGGCCAGCGGCGCTTCTACGGTAGTTGACAGGGGTACGGCGAAGGGTACATTTAAAACTCATGCGACGATTCCCAAGCCTCAAAGGCTTGGACTTCTAAGAACTCGCATCGCGGTAATCACACTAATCACACTAATCACAGTCCACGCCCTCCCGTGAAAGTCCTCGTCCAGCGCGTTAGCCACGCCAGCGTCCACATCGATGGCCAACTCCACGGCCAAATCGGTCAGGGCCTAGTCCTGCTCGTCGGCTTCGGTCCCGACGACGACGAGCAATCTCTGCGCTTCTGCGCTGAAAAGTGCGCCCACCTGCGCATCTTCGCCGACGACCAAGGCAAGATGAATCGCTCGGTGCTCGACATCGGCGGCGGCGTGCTCGCCATATCGCAGTTTACCCTGTACGGCGACTGCCGCAAGGGCCGCCGTCCCAGCTTCGTGCAAGCCGCTCCACCCCCGGTCGCCGAGCGCCTGTACGAGCGCTTTCTCGACCTGCTCGCCGAACAAGGACTGCCGCCCCAGCGCGGCGTCTTCGGTGCTTACATGCAGGTCGAAATCCACAACGACGGACCGGTCACCTTAATGGTGGAGTCACCCGCGTGAAGCCCCTCATCCTCGGCTCGGCCTCGCCCCGGCGCGCCGCGCTGTTGCGCCAGCTCGCCCTGCCCTTTACAGTCGTCCCCAGTCCGCTGCAAGAGCCGGTGCCCGCAACGTCCATTCCGGCCGACTATGCACTCGAATCGGCCGTGGCTAAAGCCCGCGCCGTGGCCAGCGTAGTTGCTGCGGACGCCATCATCATCGCCGCGGACACCATCGTCTGTAGCAACGGCGCGATATTGGGCAAGCCCGCCGACGCAGCCGACGCGGCCTCCATGCTCAGTCGCCTCTCGGGCAAGGTTCATCAGGTCTATACCGGACTAGCCATCCACAGCGGCGAGCAGCTTCTGCAGGAAGCTGTTTGTACCCAAGTGGAGATGCGCCCCTTGACCGCCGCTGACATCGCCGCTTACGTCGCCAGCGGCGAACCGCTCGACAAGGCCGGAGGCTATGGCATACAGGGGCTAGGGGCGCGCTTTATTGAACGCATCGCAGGTTGTTATTATAATGTAGTAGGTCTGCCCTTAGCTCGTCTTTGCGTCCTTTTGAGCGCGGTGGGGTACGACCTAAACCATCAGGCCACAAAATGAGCGAAGAAAAAGAACAAACTATCGGCGAAGAATTGTCGGCCGCACGCCAAGCACGCGGCCTCGACCTCGAAGAAATACAGCGACAAAGCGGCGTTAGTCTTTCCGTCTTACAGGGCATAGAAGCCGGCGAGCTCGATGTAGTTGAGCCGATATTCGTCCGCTTAGCCCTGAAAGCATATGCCGAACACCTCGACCTCGACCCCGAGCCATTCCTGAGCCGCTTCGACCAACAGTACGGCCGGATAATGAAAGCTCGCTCCCAACCTGTGGTCGTCCTATCGCAGCCTACTCCGCGCCGCTCGCGTAAGCCGCTGATCATCATCGGCTTGGTAATAGGTGCCTGCTGCGTCCTCGCTGTGGCGTTCTTCTACTTTTTCAGCGATAAACAGACCCCAACCCAAGCGGCGGACACCCCAACACAAATGACTGACGACCCAGTGCAAATGCCTAGCACTCCAGCGCAAACAACTTCCGTCGTGGCCCAATCTCAGCCGCCAGCCACTCCAAGCGACCTGTCTGCCCAGTCATCCACCGAGTTGGCTGAGCTTCCTGCAACCGGGGCGGCGGCCCAAACCACCGAATCCGTCCCCGTGGTCCTCGAATTGGAGGCCCGCGACTCTACCTGGGTGCAGATCCGCTGGGATGGCGCAGCAGAAAACTTTGAAGCCATCGTTCCACCCGGCGAGCGCCACCGCTTTGAGGCCCGCGACCATTTTGTCGTAATCTCAACTCGTCCCCACGGCCTGAGCTATTGGTTGGACGGCCAACTGCTTGGCAACGGCCAGCTCGGCGACCCCGAACAAGTGCTGCACTTCCGCGCCGCGGCCGACGGCATCGAGTTTCTAACATTGGACTCACAGCCTTCCGCAAGAGAGACCCCCGACGCCCAACCATGATCCAAGGCTACGTAGAGGTCTCCCTGCCGCCCCCCGTAGCGCGCGAGTTGACCTATGGCGTACCCGCTGAATTCGCCGCAGAAGCGCAGCCTGGGGCCTTAGCGTTGGTGCCGGTAGTCCAGCGCCGACTCACCGGCGTCGTCTTAGGGCCAGCTACACTCGGCGACCTTCCCCCGTGCAAGATCCGCCCTATCGAACAAATTCTCGACACCTCCCTCCTCAGTCCAGAGGTCGTCGCACTCTGCCGCTGGATGGCTTCCTACTACATGGCCCCCCTCGGTAGTGCGCTGATGGCTGCTTTGCCCCCAGGCGTCAAACTCAGCTCCAACCGCCTCGTACAATTGCGCGATGCGCCCACTGGCCACCACGCAGGTATAGAGGCGCGGATCATCGGCGAACTCCAGCGCAGCGGCTCCCTCAAAGTCAGCACTCTCAAGCGCCGACTCGGCAGTCGGGGCTTGGAAAAGGGCGTGCGCGCCCTGAGCCGCAGCGGACACATCGAAATCGCGCCCGTGCTCGAAGACCGGCGACCTCGCGCCCTGAGCCAACGCTTCTTCCTCCTAAACGACGAACCAGCCGCGCACACAGCCATCGCCACCATCGAAAAGCGCGCGCCGCGCCAAGCGGCCTGTCTGCGCTACTTGCTCGACCACCCCACGGCCGCGCGCAGCGAACTGAGCGCGGCTGGCTTTTCTTCAGCTATACTCAAGGCGCTCGAAGGCCGCGGCTTGATTTCACCAACGGCCGAGGAAGTCATCCGCGATCCCCTCGCCCACATCGCCAGCGGCACCCCCCCGGACCTCGTCCCTACAGCCGACCAACAACAGGTCCTCAACAACCTGTCGGCCGCGCTCGACGCCCGGACATTCTATCCGGCCTTGCTGCACGGCGTCACCGGCTCGGGCAAAACCCTTGTGTACGTCCAACTTGTGGCGCAAGCGTTGGCTGCCGGGCGCGGCGCAATCATCTTGGTGCCAGAAATCGCCCTCGCTTGGCAGATGGTGCGGCGCTTCAAAGAACACTTCGGCGAGGCAGTCGCCGTTTTCCACAGCCAGCTTTCGGCTGGGGAGCGCTACGACACTTGGCGTCGCTTGCGCCGCCGCGAGCAGCGCGTGCTCATCGGCGCTCGCTCGGCCATCCTCGCACCGGTAGAAAATTTGGGGCTGATTGTCGTGGACGAAGAGCACGACACCTCGTACAAGCAAGAAGACCTAGAAAGTAGCCGCCCCCTTACCTACAACGCCCGCGACCTCGCCTTGGTGCGCGGGCAGCGCTGCAACGCCGTCGTCGTCCTCGGCTCAGCCACGCCCAGCTTAGAATCGCACTGGAATGCCGCCACCGGCAAGTACCACCTCCATACTTTGCCCCGCCGCATCGACGACCGCCCCTTGCCGCAAGTGACGGTCGTCGATATGAAACAGGAGCCTTTCCAAAGAAAGCAACGCGCTATCTTCTCGCACGACTTGCGGCGCAAGATGCAAGACCGCCTCGCGCGCGGCGAGAAAATCATCCTGTTGCAAAATCGCCGCGGCTTCGCTCCCTTCATTAGCTGCACCAACTGTGGCGAGCCGATTCAGTGCCCTAGTTGTCGCGTCTCGCTGACTTATCATCGGCGACCTTCTGCCTCCGAGACGCGCTGTCATTACTGCGACTTCGCGGCCCCACCACCGCCAGTCTGCCCGTCCTGCGGCAGCTCGGAATTGCGCTTCGCCGGAGTGGGCACCCAAAAGGTCGAAAGCGCCCTGCTGGCCCAATTCCCCGGCATCCGCGTCATCCGCATGGACGTGGACACCACCGCTTGGAAAGGCGCGCACGACGCGCTCGTCGAGCGCTTCCGCAACGGCGAGGCCGACGTGCTGCTCGGCACTCAAATGGTCGCCAAGGGCCTCGACCTGCCCGAAGTCACACTTGTCGGCGTGATTTCCGCCGACACCGGTATGCACCTGCCCGACTTCCGCGCGGCCGAGCGCAGCTTCCAACTTCTGACCCAAGTCGCCGGCCGCTCGGGGCGCGGCCACACCGCCGGTGAGGTCGTCATCCAGACGCTCCTGCCCGACGACGCAGCCTTGCGCGCGGCCGCCAACCAAAATTACGCGGCCTTTGCCCACAACGAGTTGGCCCAGCGGCAGCAGGCCGGATTCCCTCCGTTTGGGCGCCTCATCGTCTTCCGCTGGCGCGGCCCCTGCGAGCAAGCCGTTGAAACCGGGGCGCAACAGGGCGTGAACGCCCTGCGACAGGGTCTTGACCAAGATGCACTCGTGCTCGGGCCGGCCCCAGCCCCGCTGGCGCGGCTGCGCGGTAACTATCGCTGGCAAGCCCTCTTGCGCGGCTCCTCGGCGCGCCATTTGCGCGCAACGACCCTCAGCGCTCTGCCAGCCATGCGCGAGGCCGCCAAAGAGCACACCCTTCACTTTTCCATTAACATCGACCCTCTAACGATGATGTAGGCCGTTTCCATGCTCTTGCTCCGCCTCTTGCTCCTGCTGCTTTTGGCCCTACCCGTCCGCGCCCAGTTATCCGGCACCCAATGGGAAGCCTATACCAGTATGCGCCAAATCAACCGGGTCCTCGTCCACCAAGACGCAGTCTGGGCCGGCACCAGCGGCGGCGTCCTGCGCTACGACCAGCAAACCCAAGCCTATACGCGCTTCACTCGCCGCGACGGCCTGCCGGGCAACCTCATCTTGAGCCTATCCGTAGATGCCAACGGCCACTTGTGGTTTGGCACGCACTCTCAGGGTTTGAGCCGCTATCGGCCCGAGCAAAACCGCTTTGACCCGCCCTTTCTCGACTTCCAAAACCTTCGCATCAACGCCCTTGAGCCGCATGGGGATATTCTCTACGTCGGCAGCGAGCGCGGCGTCAGCGCGTTTGTCATCAGCAAGGAAGAGGTCAAGGAAACCTATCGCCGCTTGGGAGAGCTGCCCAAAGACACCGAGGTGACCAGCATTGAAATGTTTGCCGGTCGCCTGTGGGCCGGGACCGTCAATGGCCTAGCGTGGGCGGATTTGGCCCAGCCCAATCTCCAAGACCCCAGCAGTTGGGTGGCTGAGCCAATAAGGGGCGAGGTGCGCGACATGCTGGTCTATCAAGACACGCTCTTCGTCGCGGCCACGGACGGCATCTGGCGCGTACATCCCGCGCTCGACCGCCCCGAACTCGATTA
>VXZF01000267.1 GCA_009845645.1 Gemmatimonadota bacterium
AATGATGCGCCACTTCCTCGCTGGGCACCTGGGAAAAGCTGCCGACGACGAGGTGCGCGTCCAGTACGGCGGCAGCGTCAAACCCGAAAACTCAGCCGAGCTTTTTGCTCAAGACAACATCGACGGGGGCTTGATTGGTGGTGCCGCGCTGGACGCCGGGCAGTTTGCCGCTATTGTGAAGGCCGCCCTTTAACCTTAAATTTATATCAATTAGGAATTGGGGTGGAGGTAACTCTTAATTCCTAAATTCGTAATTACCAAAACTTGGAAGCCATCACAAGATTATGTTTGAAATTCTATTTACGATTTTTCACGTGCTGATTTGCGTGCTCCTAGTCGTGACCGTGCTCTTGCAGGCGGGCAAAGGGGGCGGCTTGGCCGGATCAATCGGCGGAGGCTTGGCTTCTTCCTCGGTGTTGGGCGGCCGTACCGCAGCCACGTTTCTGACCAAGGCCACGACCGTTTTGGCCACGGCTTTTATGCTTAGCTGTTTGGTGCAGTCGGTGGCCTTTCAGACGGCCGAGACCACTCCGACAACGGCGACGCAACGGACGATGGCCGAGGAACAGGTGCCAGCGGTGCCCGCCATCCCGGAAGCAGAGCACCTGCTGGGCGAGCAGGAAGAGGCCGCTGAGACCTCGGCTGCTGAGGAGCCACCGGCCGAGGCTCAGTAGCAGGCCAAACTAGTTTTTGCCGAAGTGGTGAAATTGGTAGACACGCTGTCTTGAGGGGGCAGTGCCTTACGGCGTCGGGGTTCGAATCCCCGCTTCGGCACCATAATGTAAGTTGACAAAGGGACTGTATAAGCGCACAGTCCCTTTTTTTGTGCGGACGCTAGCGGAGTGGAATAGCCTCGTCGAGCAACAGGATGGGGATTTCGTCTTGGATCGGATAGAGGTACGCGCCATCTGCGCGCACTAGGCCGCCGTCGATCTTGCCTTCTACGGTTTTACCAGCCCTATTCTTGACTTCCCCGCGTGCAATGCGGCTGTTGAGCGCGGCGATAAGTTCTTCCTCGGCGAGCGCGACCGGCTCTTTAGTCTCGGGGCAGGCGAGAATTGTCAACAGCTCTTGGTCGATCATCTGATATATCTCCTCGGTAAAAAATTAAAGATAGACCGGTCTATTTCTAGCGACAAGTTCGCCGTGCAGGTGGTCTGTTTTGTCAACGGTGTATAACAAATTCTCTTTTTGTAAATAAAATAATAATAAAATGTTATAAAAATGGCCTCTTCTGTGGGACATTGACATCCCCTTTTGAATTGGCTATGCTTCACCCGAGGCGATGCCCTTCCCTAGGCAGTCTGGCCCGTTGTTCGGCCGCATTCTCTAAGTTCAAAGATTTTTACTAGCGCATACAGGTAGCGGAGGTGATCATGGCTTCGGCTGATTTCGTCCATTTACACGGTCACAGCGAATACAGTCTGCTCGATGGAGGGTGCCGGGTCGGCGATATGGCCGAGTTGGCAGCCGAGCAGGGCATGACTGCCTTGGCTATCACAGATCACGGGAATCTCTTCGGCGTCATTGAGCACTACAAGACCTGCCAAGACGCTGGTATTAAGCCCATCATCGGCTGCGAAGTTTATGTGGCGATTGATAGCCGCCACTTGCGTCAAGCCGCTCGCGGCTTAACCCACGGCTCCAATCACTTGGTCCTGCTGGCCAAAAACGACACCGGATACCGGAACCTGACCAAGTTAGTCTCCAAAGGCTATTTGGAGGGCTATTACTACAATCCCCGCATCGACAAAGAAATTCTGCGCCAACACGCTGAGGGACTAATCTGCCTGTCGGCCTGCGTCAGCGGCGAAGTCGCCCATCTCATTCAGCGCGAAGGCGTATCTTCGGCGGAACGAGCCGCCCGCGAGTACATGGACATCTTCGGCGACGACTACTACCTGGAGATCCAACGCCATGGCATCGACATCGAAGCAAAAGTCAACGACGGTCTCCTGAAGTTGGAAAAAAAGCTGGGCCTACCCTTGGTTGCCACCAACGACTACCACTTCCTGCGCGCCGAAGACCACGCGGCTCACGATGCCCTGATCTGCATCCAGACCAACAAGAAGATCGCCGAGACCAACCGCATGTGCTATCCCGATGGCCTCTATATGAAAACGCCCGAGGAGATGTACGAACTGTTCGGCGATATGCCCCATGCCCTGGAAAACACCCTCGAAATCGCCGAAAAATGCGATGTGCAGTTCGAATTCGGCGACTTCAAGCTACCCACGTTCCCGAAGCCCAAGGGGTTTGACGACGACGGCCAATATCTTACCCATTTGGCCAACGAAGGGCTCAAACGGCGCTACGATCACATTGACGATAAGTTACAAAAGCGCCTCGACTACGAACTAAATGTCATCATCCAGATGGGGTACGCTGGCTACTTCCTCATCGTGTGGGACTACGTCCACTTTGCCCGCAACAACGGCGTTTCTGTAGGCCCGGGTCGCGGCTCGACTGCCGGCTGCCTAGTCGCCTATGCCCTAGGGATCACCAATACCGATCCCATCAGGTACAATCTGCTCTTCGAGCGCTTTCTCAATCCCGAGCGGGCCGCCATGCCCGATATCGTCATCGACTTTGCCGAGACGGGCCGCGACCAGATCATTCGCTACGTCATTGACTAGTACGGCGAGCACAACGTCTCCCAGGTTATCACTTTTGCCACCATGGGTGCCAAGGCCGTCATCCGCGATGTTGGCCGCGTTTTGGGCATGGATTTCGGTGAAGTAGATCGCATAGCCAAATTGGTGCCCAATGAACTCAAGATTTCCCTTGATAAAGCCATCGACACTGTCCCCGAGCTCAAGCAGATGGCCGCAGCCTCCGACGAAAAAGGCCAGCTCATCGCCCACGCCCGCAAACTCGAAGGACTCTCACGCCACGCCTCGGTGCATGCAGCTGCGGTCATTGTAGCTCCTTCGGACCTAACCGACTTCGTTCCCCTGTACAAATCTCCCAAAGATGGCCGTATCTCCACCCAGTTCGATGGCGAGACCTGCGACGAGCTGGGTCTGCTAAAAATGGACTTTTTAGGGCTTAAGGAACTCTCCCTCATGGACGAGGCCGTCCGCCTCGTCCGCCTCCGCATCTCCGACTTCGACCTAGAGAAAATTCCCTGGGACGACCGGGCCACTTTCGATTTGTTCGGCCGCGGCGAGACCATCGGCGTGTTTCAGTTTGAAAGCAGCGGCATGCGCGAGTACTTGAGTCAGCTCAAGCCCGACAATATCGAGGATATCATCGCCATGAACGCCCTGTACCGGCCAGGTCCTATGGAGATGATCCCGAGCTATATCGCCCGCAAGCACGGCGAGGAATCTGTGACTTACGATCACCCCGCGCTAGAGCCGATCCTCGCCGATACCTTTGGGGTACTGGTTTACCAGGAGCAGGTCATGCAGGTGGCCCAAGCCTTGGCCGGCCTGTCGCTGGGTGAGGCCTATATAATGATCAAGGCCATCGGCAAGAAAAAGCCCGAAGAGATGGCCAAAATGAAAAAGGCCTTCATTGACGGGTGCTTGGCCAATGGGGTAGATCGCAAGACTGCGGACAAGGTTTTTGCTGCGGTCGAAGTATTCTCGGGCTACGGCTTCAACCGCTCGCATTCGGCTCCTTATTCGGAAGTCGCCTACAAGAACGCCTATCTCAAGGCCAACTACCCCAAGGAGTATATGGCGGCCTCGCTGACCATAGCGCGTAACAACACTGATACGCTCGCCGTGCTTTTGGATGGGTGCCGCCGCATGGAAATTCCGGTCCTGCCTCCAGATGCCAACGAGAGCACGCTCAACTTCACGCCGACGGACGAGGGCATTCGCTACGGCTTGGCAGCGATCAAGAACGTCGGCGAGGGCGCGGCGCAGAGCATAGTCGATACGCGGATTGCCGAAGGCCCTTTTACGACCCTCTTCGAGTTCTGCGAGCGCATTGATTTGCGCGCGGTCAACCGGCGCGTGGTCGAGAGTTTGACTGCTGCTGGCGCATTGGACAGCCTTGAAGGCCATCGCGCACAGAAAATGGAGGCGCTAGAGCTGGCGTTAAAGGCTGCGGGTAAGGCCCAAGAAGACCGCGAGAGGGGGCAGATCAGCCTCTTCGATGGCGGCGGCTCGTCCGAATTGATAGTGCAGGAACTGCCCGAGGTCGAGGAGTGGTCCGAGCGCGAAAAGCTGGCCAAGGAACGCGACCTGTTGGGCCTTTATATCTCCAGCCATCCACTCGAGCCCTACGCCCGCGATCTCAAAAACTTCGCGCGACCCCTAAGCGAGATAGATGGACAACTCGACGGTGCGCGGCTGCGAGTCGGCGGCCTAGTCGAGGAGGTGCGCAAGCTCTTTGATCGCCGCGACAAGCCCTTTGCCTTTGTCACGCTCAAAGACCTCAACGACACGGGCGATATCGCGTTTTTTTCCGAAGCTTTTGCCAACCACCAACAGCTACTCGTGGAAGGCGAAACCATCCTCGTCGAGGGCCGCGTTTGCGAGCGCAACGGACGCCTGAGTTTACAGGCCGACAGCGCGCTGCCCCTCAAATCGGCGCGAGCGGAACTGACTGAGTCGGTCACTGTGTCGCTGCCCTACCATAAAGTGGGCGATCCCTTGCTCAGGCGATTGCGCCAACTGTGCGAGCGGTACACGGGCGATTGCGAGTTGTGGCTCCGGCTCCAAAATGGCGGCGAGCAGGACATGATGGTGCGCTCAAAGACCATTCGCGTCAATCCCTGCGACGATTTGCTGATCGGTATTGAGGAACAGATCGGCCCCCACTCCATCTGGCTACAGCCCAAAAGGCAAATAGCCGTGTCCTCCTCGGCTACTCCAGTTAAGTACAGAGCGTAACTATGCGCGCAATGGCGATCAAAGGGCTTGTGAGCGGGTTGGCACTTCTAGCGTTGAGCTGTGGCTCCTCCGAGCCGCAAGGGGACAAGCTCTTCCCCCCGCAGGCTGCTAAGTGGAGCGACTATCAGGGTCAGAGCTTGGATTTGCGCGATTACGAGGGCAAGGTCGTCTTGGTCAACTTCTGGGCGACGTGGTGCGGCCCGTGTCGCTACGAAATCCCAGCCTTAGTCGAGATGAGCAATGAGTACGATCCCGGACAGGTGGCAATCATTGGCATTTCCCTAGATCAAGGTCCCCCCGAGCACGTCCTACCCCTGATAGGCGAGTTCGTCGAGCGCTTGGCCATTAACTACCCAGTGGTTCACGATGGCCAAGCCGAGTTACTCCGCGCCTTCTACAAAGAAAGTTTGGCTCAGGTAGGCGTGCCGCTCACCTTTATTTTTGATCGCCAAGGCCGCGTGTACAAGAGGCACCTAGGCGTGCCACGCGACAAAAGTGGGCGGCTCAATCCCCATGGAGTATTCAGCGAGGATATCGAGACCTTGTTGGCTCGCTCGTAGGACGGCGGCATATAGCAAAAGAAGGGATGGTCCCATGCGGACCATCCCTTCTTTTGCATGTAGGTGATTGGGCGTTGTTTAGTAGTTGGAGTAGTGCTCCGCTAAGACTTCCTCGCCGTGGCGCTGGACTAGCACTTCTTTGAATTTGGCGATGGAGTCGCTAGCGCGCAGGTGCGCCAGCATCTCGCTCTTGGACATGACCATCATCGTGCCATTTTTGTAGTCGGGGAAGCGACAAAAGCTGAACTCAACTGGCTCGCCAGTGACGCAGCAGGTGTCTTCCATTTCCAACTCGATCTGCGTGCCGGGATCAAACGGAAATTCAGCGTTGTCGTCGTCGCCGTTGGATTGGACTTTTTTCGGCCTTGCCATGCTGTTCTCCTTGTGAGATGAACTTAAAAAATAAGAAAATGCCGCCGCTGAGCAAGATCAGTACGGCAGATCGGCAAAGCGCGACAGCACGTCCGGCCCGTCGTGGGTGACGGCCACGGTGTGTTCGTATTGGGCCGAGAGCTTGCCGTCGGCGGTGACGGCCGTCCAGTCGTCGTCGAGTACGCGCGTGTCGTGTGCGCCTTCGTTGACCATCGGCTCAATGGTAAAGACCATGCCGTTTTGCAGGCGACGACCCGTGCCAGCCTTGCCGTAGTGGAGCAATTGGGGTTCCTCGTGGAAGTTGCGGCCAATGCCGTGGCCGCAATACGTGCGCACAATGGAAAAGCCGCACGCTTCGACATAGCTTTGGATGGCGTGGCCAATGTCGCCGAGGCGTCGCCCGGGCGTACAGAAGGCCAACCCTTCCTCCAAGCTCTGGCGCGTGGCGTCGAGTAGGCGCTGGGCCTTGGAGGTCACGCAGCCGACTTTCATGGTGACGTTCATGTCGCCGTGAAAGCCATCCTTTTTAACGGCAATGTCAACGGCAAGGATGTCCCCTTCTTGCAGGACGCGGTCTCCGGGAATGCCGTGGACGACTTCGTCATTGACCGAGACGCAGATGCTGCGGGGAAAGCCGCGATAGCCCAAGGCACTGGCGACTGCTCCTTGGCTGCGGATGTAGCGGTCGGCTATTTGATCGAGATGGAGGGTGGTGACTCCAGGTGCGAGGGCCTCTTCGACGCGGAGCATGGCTTCGGCGGCGATGCGGCAACTAGCGCGGATGCGGTCGATTTCCAAGAGAGATTTGAGATATACCATATAGGGATTAAAAATCGGGCATGGAGCGAAAGAATGTCAAGCTCTTATACCTAGCGACCATGAAAACGCCCCGCGTATCTATACTACTGCCCGTGTTCAATGCAGCCGCCACGCTGGCGGAAACTTTGCAGAGCATCCAAGCGCAGAGCCGCGAAGATTTTGAGGTCGTGGCCATAGATGACGGCTCGGAGGACGAGAGCGGGGACATGCTGTTGGAATGGAGTCGCCGCGATCGCCGCTTTAGGGCGTTGCTGTCCGACCACCAAGGCATTGTCGAGGCTCCCAACCGAGGCTTGGCCTTGTGTCGGGGCGCGTACGTGGCGCGCATGGACGCCGATGACCGGATGCACCCCGAGCGTTTGGAAAAACAACTCGCATGGTTGGAAGGAGATCCTAGCTTAAGTGTCGTGAGCTGTTTGGTGGAGATCTTTCCGCGCGAGGAGACTGGGGAGGGGATGTTGGTGTACGAGGCTTGGTTAAACGGCTTGGTGGATAGCGCGGCGATTGAACGAGAATTTTTCGTCGAGAGTCCCATCGCCAATCCATCGGCCATGATGCGCCGCGAGGAATTGGTGGCCTTAGGAGGCTACCAAGATCGGGGATGGCCGGAAGACTACGATTTGTGGTTGCGCTATCGGGCGGCGGGCCGGCGTTTTGTCAAGGTGCCGGAGGTCTTGCACTACTGGCGCGAACACACCGATCGGGCGACCCATACCAATAGCCGCTACTCAGTGGAGAATTTTCTCCGCGCCAAAGCGCATTATCTTTGCGCCGGGCCGCTACAAGAGCGGAATGGGCTGGCCGTCTGGGGTGCGGGCAAGACCGGCCGTCGGCTCGCCAAGCACTTGGAGCGCGAAGGCCGCGCTCCCGATGTATTTATCGATATCGCGCCCAAGAAGATCGGCGGCACCTTGCGGCGCAGGCCCGTGATCGGACCGGACGATTTGCCGACGTGGTGGACGCGCCACGAGCGACCGATCCTTTTGGCGGCTGTCGCATCGCGGGGGGCGCGGGCGCTGATTCGGGAGGCGTTGGATGAGTTGGGATTGGTAGAGGGAAATGACTTTTTATGCGTGGCTTAACAAGAAAGGAAACAACATGACGGTGCAATACGCGCTCAACACATCGACAATTCGCCCGGCGTCCCTGCTGGAGAAAATCCGCATTGCCGGGCAGACTGGCTACCAAGGCATCGAGTTGTGGAACGACGACTTGACCGCGCACGAGCAGCGGGGCGGTTCGCTCGCGGATGTGCGGCAGGCACTGGCCGACTACGGACTAGCGGTGCCAACGGTCATTGCACTCCACGGCTGGTTGGGGGCTGAGGACGCGGTGCGGGTGCAGGCATTGGAGGAAGTACGGCGGCGGATGGCGCAGGCCGTAGCAGTGGGGGCCGAGTTTATTGTCGCCAGCCCGCCGCGGGACCCCTGCGATCTGAGCCGAGGCGGGGCTGATTATCGCAAGTTACTGGAGATCGGCAAGGAAATTGGCGTGCGACCAGCGATGGAGTACCTAGGCTTTGTGCAAAGCGTGTACACCATTGACCAAGCTTGGCAGATTGCCACCGACGCCGACCATTTAGATGCCAGTTTGATCATGGACCCGTTCCACATTTTACGCGGCGGTGGCCCGGTTGCGAGCATCGCCAAGGTACCTGGCGACAAGGTCGCGGTCTGGCACTGGAACGATGCCCCAGGCGACAAGCCCTTTGCCGAACAAAGCGACGCCGACCGAGTGATGCCGGGCGATGGAGTCGGGCCATTGCGCGAGATCAAGCGGTTGGCGCAAGCGCAGGGATACGAGGGGTTTGTGTCGCTGGAGCTGTTCAATCCGGGGCTATGGGAGCAAGATCCGGTGGAAGTCGCCCGGATTGGTCTGGAGAAGATGAGGGCGTATTTCGCTGGCTAAACGCAGCTTGCCCCCGCGTTAAAGCCCTAAAATCTCGCGCGTTCTTCGCGGCAGCGCGCGCCAGTTGGCGATTAGATAGCGGTTGCCATCGACATCCTCGATAATGGCCCGACCGCCGGAAAGCATGCGCACATTGGTGCGATAGCCGCGGATTTCGAGTTGGCGGGGGCCGCTGGTAGTTTCGATCTGGCCGCGCAGCACCCCAAATTCCTCGTCGAGACTATTGAAAGCGAGGACCTGCGGTTGAAAGTAGATCTTGTCGAGTTCGTCTCGCAGCGCTTGACGGCTTTGATCATCGAGCTGCTGCGGGTCTTCGATTGTGCCGAGTTCTTGATCTTCGGCGGCAAAGACGCCGATGTAGCGGTCGGATTCTTCTAATGGGAAGGCGCGGCGGATCTTAATGTCGGTGTACTCCTCGTCATCGAGCCTGAGGATCAAGCTACCGCGCTCAGAGCGGCTGAAGTGCACCTTTTGTGGGTCGAGCAGAAAATCCTCGTACGAATAACCGCGTGTCTCGCTCATAATGCCCGCACTTTCGCCATTTCGGTTTGCATATTGACTAGTCGGCGATAGACGCCTTCCTCCTTATTGAGCAGCTCTTCGTGGGTGCCGACCTCGGCGACGCGCCCTCTTTCCAACACCAGCAGTCGGTCGGCGTTTTTGAGGGTCGAAAGCCGGTGGGCGATGGCAAAGGTCGTGCGGCCAGCTACTAACCGTTCGAGCGCCTCTTGGATTTCGTATTCGGTCTGGGTATCGACCGAGGCGGTGGCTTCGTCGAGAATGAGGATGCGCGGGTTGCCGATCAGGGCGCGGGCAATGGAGATGCGCTGGCGCTCGCCGCCGGAGAGCCGACCGCCGCGTTCGCCGACTTGGGTGTCGTAGCCATCGGGAAAATTCATGATAAACTTGTGGGCGTTGGCCGCACGAGCTGCCTCGATGACCTCTTGGCGCGTTGCGTCGGGGTGCCCATAGGCGATATTGCTGGCGATAGAGCCTTGGAAGAGCAGCGGCTCTTGCAAGACCACGCCGATTTGGCCGCGCAGCGCCTGCTGTTTGAGCCGGGTAATGGGCTGGCCGTCGATGCGGACCTGGCCGTCGGTGGCGTCGTAGAACCGCGAGATGAGGTTGACCAAGGTTGACTTGCCAGCGCCGCTGGGGCCAACGATGCCGATCATCTCGCCGGGCTCGGCCTTAAAGTGGATGCGGTCGAGGATTCTAGCCGACCCGTCGTACGTGAAGCTGACATTGCGGAATTCTACCGCGCCGGTAAGCGAGCCGGGGTCGATGGCATCGGGGTCGTCTTGGACTTCAGGCTCAGTATCGATGATTTCAAAGACGCGCTCGGCCGTTGTTGCCGCGGTCTCTAGCTGCTCGGTGAGGTTGCACAGCGAGCGCACCGGCGCGTAGAACATCATCATATAGGCGATAAATGCTTGGAGGTCGCCGAGGGTCAAGGTGTTGGAGAGCACCCGATTGCCGCCGAACCACCACAGGATGATCGAGCCGACCGAGGTGGTAAAGGAGATCGTCGGAATGTAATAGGACCGCATCTTGAACGAGGTCATCTGCGAGTCGCGCAGGTCGCTGTTGCGCTCGTTGAAGCGCTCGAGCTCGCGGTTTTCTTGGGCAAAGGCCTTTACTACCTTGACGCCGGGAATGGTGTCGGCGAGCATGGCGTTGAGGGTGGAAATGCGACGCCATATCCGGTGGAAAACCCAGTGGATGCGGTTGCGGTAGATGATGGTGCCGATGATCATGAAGGGGATTGGGATCAGCGACAAAAGCGCCAATTCCCAATTCATTACAAATAGCATCGCGCAAATGCCGATGATGGTCAGCCCGTCAATGACGATGTCTTGGAATCCCGAAGTGATAAATCTGCGCATGCGCTCGGTATCGCTGGTGACGCGGGTCATGATCCGACCGGTGCTGAGCGAGTTGTAAAACGTCAGCGACAGCAATTGCAAGTGTTGAAAAATTTGCATCTGCAAATCGTACACAACGCGCTGGCCGAGCCACCCCAATGCGTACATCCGCACGCCGCTGATGATGCCGCGGCCGAGATAGACGCCGAGCAGGCCGAGCACGACCGACAGCAGAAGTGGGACGCTCGCGGCGGGAGGCGTGGTCGTCTCGCCCTCAGCGATGCCTGCGGCTTCGTATTGGACGATGACCGGGACGATGACATCGTCGATGAGGATGCGGTTGAGCTGGGGTGGCAGCAGGCCGATGGCCGTCAGCACAATCGTCAGCGTAAACCCGATCAGTGCTTGGGTTTTATAGGGCTTGATATAGGAAAACAACCGCCAGAAGGTCTCGGTCTGGCGCAGGCAGTTGGGGCAGACTTTGGAGCCGGAGCG
>VXZF01000549.1:0-3411 GCA_009845645.1 Gemmatimonadota bacterium
CGACATATCTGATCTCCTCCTCCTTAATGCTCAATAGGTCAAATTCTGATTTGGCCCCAGCATAGGCCATGAATAAGCGTTTAACTTATCAATAATACCAACAGTTCGCTGTAAACTCAAGGAATTAACGCACTAATTGACTTTCTTGACCCGGTTAATGGGCCGCCATATCTTGCTCAATGGCGCTGTTAATATAGAAAAAAAGCCCCCTGCTAGCAATGCCGCGCATCCCCGAAGACATCCTCCAACGCATCCGCGACGCCACCGACATCGTCGACTTGATCTCCGAACACGTCCAACTCGTCAAGAAGGGCCGCAACTACTCCGGCCTCTGCCCTTTTCACGACGAAAAAACTCCCTCTTTTAGCGTTGACCCCGAACGCCAATTCTACCACTGCTTCGGCTGTGGCGTCGGGGGTAATGTATTCAAGTTCATCCAAGAGATTGACCGCGTTACTTTTGTCGAAGCGGTCAAATTCCTCGCCGATCGCGCTGGCGTCGCCCTACCCGAGCGTTCGGGTCCATCGCGTGAAGAGACCGAGGCCGCCGATAACCTCTACCGGGCCAACGACCTAGCGCAAAAGTACTTTCACCATCTGCTGCTCAACGACGATGTTGGCGCTAGTGCCCGCACGTATCTACAGACCCGCCGCCTCTCAGGCGAAACCATCGAGCGGTTCGGTTTGGGCTATGCGCCGCCGGAGTGGGACGCCTTGCTCAAAGTAGCCGGTCGCCGAGGCTTGAGTCCCCAGATCTTGGAGCGGGCCGGGTTGGCTCTGCCGCGTTCCACAGGCAGCGGCCACTACGATCGCTTCCGCGACCGGATCGCCTTTCCCATTGCCAATCTCTCTGATCGGACTATCGCCTTTGGTGCCCGCGCCCTCCAGCCCGACCAAGAGCCCAAGTACCTCAACTCGCCCGAGACACCCATCTACCACAAGGGCCGGGTGCTCTACGGCCTAGCCGACACCCGCAACGCTATTCGCCGCCAAGATGCTGCACTAGTCGTCGAAGGCTACATGGACCTCATCAGCCTAGCGCAAGCTGACATCCAGCACGTAGTCGCCACCTCCGGCACGGCCCTGACCGAAGATCACTGCCGCCTGTTGGCTCGTTACGCCCGCCAAGTCGTGCTGCTATTCGACGGCGACGCGGCCGGCTCCACAGCCGCCATGCGAGCCTGCGAAGCTCTCCTAGGTACTGGCCTAGATGCTCGCGTCGTCTCGCTGCCCTCCGAGCACGATCCCGATACCTTCGTCCAAACGCACGGTTCGGACGCGCTGCTCAAACGAGCCGAAAATGCCCAATCGGTTCTCGATTTCTACCTCAAACAACTCGCGAAGCAGCACGATCTCTCCAGCGTCGAAGGCAAAGCGCGTGCTGTCGAAAGGCTCAAACCGCTCCTAGCCAAGCCCCGCGATGCGGTCCGCCGCGACCTACTGCTGCGGGAAGTCGCCGAGCGCCTCTCGGTTGACGAGCAATCCCTGCGCCACGATCTGCAAGCCTCCATCCGCCGTCCCCAACAACCACGCAAGGCAGTTGCCGAGCCATCCCCGATAGCCACGCCCGCGCCACCGCGCCACGAGCTCGAGCTCATCGGGCTGTTGCTCAACTTCCCGCAATTCATTCCCCAAACTATCCAGGGATTCGCCCCCGACTCGCTAAGCGACTCCCGCACTCAAGCCCTGTGTCGTACCCTCTTTGACCACCATGCCCACGGCAAAGCCATCGACCTTGGCATGATCATCAGCGAGTTAGAGGACGACGCACTCACACGCCTAGCCGCCCAATGCGCGGCCCAAGGTTTTGACGAGGAACAAGTCGAGCGGCAATGGCGCGACTATTTGCTTTATTTTCAGAAAAGTGCACTGCAGGAGCGCATCGCCAACGCGCGTCAGGCTCTCGCCGCGGCATCCGACGATGGCGAAATTGCGCGCATTAGCGCCGAACTCGTCGCGCTCAATCAGGAACGCCAAGCGGTCGCGGCCCAACAAAGCTCTTGACCTGCTCGGGAAAAATCCTAGGTTTTTAACAACTCTACGGGGCCTATAGCTCAGTTGGTTAGAGCAGCGGACTCATAATCCGTCGGTCGTAGGTTCGAGTCCTACTGGGCCCACCATTACTTTTCTCACATGCGCGGTTACGAGGATTGGGCAGCCAATTTTTGTAGCCGTTTTTTCTTATGCAGAGCGTTATAGCCGTCCTTCTATGGGCCACAGCTGTCTTGGGGCAAGCGGACGCCGACGTCGATCGCGGGGATTCGCGTTTTATGGCGACGGTGTTGGCGCGCCTCGCCCAGCGGGCCGATCCGATTGCCAACGTCTATCTGAACAAAGCTCGCGTCGAAGGCCTCAGTTCCCTGCTGGGACAATCGATGAGCGCGGGCAAGCGGCTGAACATGCGCCTGCGGATTGCCCAAGAGCGGGTGCGGGCCGGGGATTTGCGCGCGGGCATCGAAGAGATGCAAAGTGTTCTGGCGGCCGTAGAGGAAGGGCAGGTGCCGGCGACCGAGGGTTTCATCTACATGCTGCACGACCAACTCGCCATCGCCTATCTGCGCCTTGGTGAGCTGGAAAACTGCCTGCAAAACCACACCACGAATTCCTGCTTGCTGCCGATTCGCGGCGACGGCATCCACACCTTGCAGGAAGGATCCCGCCGCGCCATTGAGCACTACACCATAAACTTGAGCAAACGCCCAAGCGATCTGGGAACGCGCTGGCTGTTGAACTTGGCGTACATGACCTTGGGCGAATACCCAGAAGGGGTGCCAGAACCTTGGCGCATTCCCCCGCGCGTATTCGACAGCCACAGCGACGGAATTCAGCGCTTCCGCGACGTGGCACCGGCGGCCGGAGTCGCGGCTGTGGGCCTAGCGGGCGGCAGCGCGGTCGAGGACTTCGACGGCGACGGTCTGCTAGATATTGCAGTCTCCTCGTGGGGACTGCGCGATCCACTGCGCTACTTCCACAACGAGGGCGACGGCACGTTTACCGAGGCCACGACAGGGGCCGGGCTGACCGGGCAAATCGGGGGGATCAACCTCGAACAGGCCGACTACGACAATGACGGCGATGTCGATCTGCTCGTTTTGCGCGGTGCTTGGATGGGGGAAGAGGGTCGCATGCCAAACTCTCTGTTGCGCAACAACGGCGACGGCACCTTTGTGGACGTGACGCGGCGCACCGGCTTGTTCTCCTTGCACCCAACCCACGCAGCGGCCTTTGCCGACTTCGACAACGATGGATGGTTGGATCTGTTCGTCGGCAATGAGTCCGGCAAGCAGCCCCATCCATGCCAGTTGTTTCGCAACCAAGGGGACGGCCGTTTTGTCGATGTGGCTTCCGCAGTCGGCGTCGATCACGTGGGCTTTGTGAAGGGCGTTGCCTGGGGCGATATAGACAACGACGG
>VXZF01000549.1:3511-10866 GCA_009845645.1 Gemmatimonadota bacterium
CTCACGCCCAACCGCATGTTGCGCAACGACGGTGGCGCGCGATTCTTGGACGTCACCACGACAGGCGGCTTCGGCAACGTGCAGAAAGGGCACGGCGTGTCCTTTGCAGACTTCGACAACGATGGAGACCAAGATGTCTTCGAGGTCATGGGCGGAGCCTTTGAAGGCGACCTCTACCAGAACGTGCTCTACGAAAATCCCGGACACGGCAATCGCTGGCTGCGGCTGTTTCCCCAAGGCGTGCAGTCGAACCGAGGTGCTATTGGCGGCCGCGTGCGCGTGCGCGTACGGCGACCGGACGGCAGTACCCGCGACATCCACCACCTCATTGGCTCGGGCGGCAGTTTTGGGGCCAACCCGCTCGCGCCGCACCTCGGGCTGGGAGATGCCACGGAATTGGAGTTCGTGGAAATCACCTGGCCGGCGACCCATCAGACGCAGCGCTGGGCAGGGCTGAAGCTCGACCGCGCGTACCGCCTACGCGAAGGCCACCCGTCGGCGACTGAAGTAACCTTGCCAAAATTCCACTTTGTCGCCGGGCACAACGGACATTGACTCAGTAGCCGCTGGAGGCTAACTTAGAAAACGCTCTTGGGCGATTAGCTCAGTTGGTTAGAGCGCCGGTCTCACATACCGGAGGTCCGCAGTTCAAATCTGCGATTGCCCACCATCATTAAAGGCCGTGCGAAGCGCATCTCAGCTTCCACGGCCTTTTTTTAGCGATAAAAAGGCACCTACCCGCAAGTAGGTGCCCTTTGTTCTGCAATCGCACTACGGATGTAGATGCCCTTTTACTGAAGCCCAAGACATCGGTAAAATGTTCGTTTCCATGACGGGCTCGGGCGCTTCACCCTCTTCCGGGAGCAGGTACGCAGGAATGGATCCCGGCGTGCCCAACTCGCTGGCACCCGCATCCCAGCCGCTTTGTTCGGTCGCAGTCGCCCAGCTTTCGGGCTGGTCGCCGGGCTGGTCAAAGGCGATGCGCACCATGGCGCTTTTGCTGGCTGAGTCACCGGCGAAAGGGGCCCCGCGGCCATCGTCGGCTACGTCGATGAGCTGGCCCCCAGCTTGCGGGTCGCCATCGTATAGCTGTAAGAGCAGCTTGGTATTGGGCAGCGAAACGGCGGCATCAACGCGCTGAGGCTCGACGGCGAGGAGGGAGTTTTTGTGATTGGCAGCGTAGTTAGCGATGAGAAAGGTCTGTCCGGCGGGGATCACCGCAGTGTCGAGGACGAACATAACCTTGTCTTCGTCGCCGCTGCGGTAGGTCAAAGTCCAGCCGACCAGATCAATCGCCGCATTGCTGGCGTTGTAGAGTTCGATCCACTCGTCGGCAGTAGATGCCGTACTACCCGACCACATCAACTCGGATATGACGACTGGGCCGGGTTGGGCCGCGACAGGTGCGGCGAGAGCAAAAAAGATAAAGGCAATAAAAGGACGCATGGCAGCCTCCAGGTTGGGGTGAGATGGCAATTTCCATGCGCTTAATGCAATATGCGTGCCTATATTTTCTACTTTTTATAACATATTGTAAAATATACAAATATAGAATTCGTCCTGCGCACCTTACCCTCGCTCAGCGCATCTATTCGGCAACAGTTCTGACACCTAGTCGATACAGGGCGCACGGGCTGTGAGTGCCGCACACAGCTTCTGCTGCAAACCGCCGAAACCGCCATTGCTCATAAAAACCACCAAATCGCCTAGACGGGCTTCCGCAGCTAAAAAAGCGGCCATCGCTTCGGCGTTGGGTAGGTAATGCGCTGGCTTGCCGGTGGCACGGAGACGCTCTACTAAACGCTCGGGCGAGAACGGCTCGTCGTCCCGGGCGCGTTCGGGACGGGGGACCGCAGTTGCGAAGAACGCGTCGGCCAAGGCAAATGCCTCAAAGTAGCGATCCTCAAAGATAGCGCGGGCATTGGTCGCGCTGGCCGGCTCGAAAACCGCAAGGAGCCTGCGTCTGGGATGGGATCGACGCAGTCCCTCTAGGGTGTGGGAGACTGCGGTGGGATGGTGGGCGAAGTCGTCGATGAGGAGAACGTCGTCAATCAGGCCAATCTGCTCTTGTCGGCGTTTGACGCCAGCAAAGTTGGCTAGGGCCGCGCGCAGATCGCCGGCAGTCAAGCCAGCGTGGAGACCAGTGGCCAAGCTGGCGAGCGCATTGCAGACATTGTAATCGCCGCTCAGCGGCAAGTCGAAAACCCCCACCTCTCGCCCCGACCGGCACAAGGTGAAGCGCGTCCCCTCGGCACTGGCCTGGAGGTTGGTGGCGCGCCAAAATGCGCCCTCTTCGAGGCCAAAGGTCTCCACCGGTGCCAGCGCGGCGGGGAGGAGTTCAGCGATATTGGGGTCGGTGCCATTGGCTAGAATCAAACCGTTGTGCGGCACCATGTTGACGAGCTGACGGAAGGCTTTGACGATTTCGGCAAGGTCTTGGTAGATGTCGGCGTGGTCGAATTCAATGTTGTTGACGATTAGCACCTCGGGCAGGTAGTAGAAAAACTTCGCCCACTTGGCAAAGAAGGCGCTATCGTATTCGTCGCCTTCGACGATGAAGTGGGCGCCTTGACCAAGCCGGTAGGAGCGGTCGAAGTTTTGCGGCACCCCGGCGACGAGAAAGGAAGGATCTAAGTCGCAAGCGGTGAAGAGGTGGGCGATGAGCGCGGTAGTGGTGGTCTTGCCGTGGGTTCCAGTTACCACTACCGAGCGCTTGCCGCGGATGAAGAAATCGCGCAGCACTTCCGGCAGCGACAAGTACGGGATCCGGCGCGAGAGTACGGCCTCGGCTTCTGGGTTGCCACGCGAGATTGCGTTGCCAATGACGACCAAATCTGGCGTCGGCACTAGGTGATCCGCCGAGAAGCCAGCCCGTACGTCGATCCCCAAATCCTCGAGCATTGTGCTCATCGGAGGATAGACGTGGCTGTCCGACCCGGTGACGCGATACCCCTGCTCGCGCAGCATACCGGCCAAAGACCCCATGGCCGTGCCGCAAGCGGCGATCAGATGAATGTGGGAACCTGAGGGAAGCTGCATGTCCGTATATACCGTTGGGGCGATTCAGGTGTCAAGGGAATCGGCCGGTTTGTGTTCAGTAATCGGCGATTGTTTTATTGTGGAGGCACTTGCTTGCAAGAGAGGAGACTATGGGCCAAGAGAAAGAAGCGGCAGGGGATGTTTTTCTGTCCCTCGTCATTCCCGTTTTCAACGAAGAGGAAAGCCTGCCTCATCTGTGGGACCAGATCGAGAGTGCTTTGGCGACGGTGGAATGGGCCTGGGAAGCCATTTTCGTGGACGACGGGAGTACGGACGGCTCGTTTGCCGTCTTGGGCGGGTTGGCCAAACAGCATCCGCAGGTGTGCGCCTTGCGCTTCCGCCGCAACTACCGCAAGGCCGCGGCCCTCGCCGCTGGTTTTAAGCAGGCGCGCGGCCGAGTCATCGTCACCATGGACGCCGACCTGCAAGACGACCCTCGCGAAATCCCTCGGCTGCTGGACGAGCTCAACCGCGATTGCGACTTGGTCTCGGGCTGGAAGGCCAAGCGCCGTGACCCTTTGAGCAAGACCCTCCCCTCCCGCTTGTTCAACTGGATTACCTCGCTGGTCTCCGGGATTCGCCTGCGCGATTTCAACTGCGGCCTCAAGGCGTATCGGCGCGAAGTAGCCGAAGATGTGCTGCCTTATCTCTACGGAGAATTGTATCGGTTTTTGCCCGCCGTTGCCCACTGGATGGGCTATCGAGTCGGCGAGATCCCGGTGCAACACCATCCCCGCCGCTTCGGCCATTCCAAATTCGGGACCAAGCGGTTGCTGAACGGGTTTTTGGACCTGCTGACCGTGACCTTCGTCGTGCGCTTTATGACCATGCCCATGCACGTCTTCGGCAGCTTAGGGCTCATCTCCACGCTCTGCGGATCGGTCATCTGCGTCTATGTGGCCTTGCTGCGCTACGAGCACGGCAACATTCAAAACCGCCATCCCCTGCTCATGCTGGGCATCCTGCTGATCATCGTCGGCATTCAGTGCTTCTCCATCGGCTTCTTAGGAGACATGATCGCCAGTATGCACCAGCGCGGTGGGCGCACCCCGCGCATTGCCGAGCGCTTAAATGGGTGATAGCTCCTTTAGGGCCGCCAGCAGCGCGTCTATCTCTGCATCCGTGCCCACCGAGATTCGCAGGCAGTCCGCCAAGCGCGGCGATGTGGCAAAGTAGCGCACCAAGATCCGGCGCTCCTTGAGCTGCGCGTAGAGTTCGGCAGCGGTGTTATTGGTCCAGCGCTCGCCGAGCCTAGCGAGTACGAAGTTCGCCTGCGAATCCCACACGTAAAAACCCAACTCTCGCAGTTCAGCACACAGGTGCCCGCGCGTCGCGCAGACGCGAGCGGCGTTTGCGCGCATTGCGTCCATATCCTCTAGGGCCGCCTCGGCGGCCACCAAGCTCAGCCGATTGAGATTGTAGTGGTCCTTGACCTTCCACATCCCCTCGATCAGTGCGGCTGGGGCAAAGGCAAATCCAATGCGCATACCGGCGAGGGAAAAGGACTTGGACATGGTGCGCACGACGATGGCGTTGGGGTGTTCTGCGATGAGTTGAATGCAGCCGCCCTGCGAAAAATCGACATACGCCTCATCTACGACCAGGACGCCGTCAACCCGTGCACAGAGCGCGGCGACCTCGTCGTAGGACACAAGGGTGCCCGAGGGCGCATTGGGATTGGCGAGAAAGGTGATGCGGGCCCCGGACACAGCTAGGCCCTCGGGCACGGAGAACTTCTCGTCGAACTCGACCGGAACCGCCTCCGCTCCTTGGATATCGATCAGCGGCTTGTAGTAGCCGTACGTGGGATGGGGATAGGCGATTTTGTCTCCCTCGCTGGCAAAGCTGCGGATAATGACGTTGAGCAGTTCGTCCGAGCCGTTGCCGGCCATGATCTGTTGGGGGGCAATGGCGAACACCTCGCCCAACTTGCGGCGCAGGGCCCAAGCGTCTGGGTCGGGATAGAGGCGCAGATTAGCTGAGCAGGCATCGCGCAGCCGCGCGAGCACTAAGGGGGAGGGTGGATAGGGGTTTTCGTTAGTATTGAGCTTGATATAGCCCTTTTCGCGGGGCTGTTCTCCGGGAACGTACCCGCGCAGACGGGCGATATTGGGGCGGAACAGGTCCGACACGACTAACTGTTTGTCGGCTCATCTACGCGCAGCACTTCCAAAACGCCCTCGATGTGCTCGATTTGGTCTATGGCTTGGCGCAGTTGCTCGTTGTCGGCGACGTCGATCCAGAAGTCCTGTTCGGCGATGTGGCCATCGGTGTGGGTATTGGATTCGCGGATGTTGCAGCCGACGGTGCTGATCGCCCCCGAGATGTCCGCGAGTAAGGACTTGCGGTCCCGACTACGAGTGCGAAGATAAACGGTAAAAGCCGGTTCGCCATCCAATTCCCAATCCACCTTGAGCAGGCGGTCTGGCTCAGCGGAAATCCGACCGATGTTGTAACAGTCGGTGCGGTGGACCGTGACGCCGCGGCCTCGGGTGACTAGGCCAACAATCTCGTCGCCCGGGATGGGATCACAGCACTTGCCGAATTGGATCATCAGGTTTTTCATGCCTTGGATGCGGATGTCTCTGCGGTCTTGGGGCCGTATTACGCGCCGCATGGGCTTGAGTGGGGCTATTCTGCTGATGACCTTGCCAACTGACAGATCCCCGTTGCCGAGGGCTGCACAGAGGTGCTCGGCGTCGCTGAACCCTAACTCCTTAGCTACGGTATCGAGGTCAGGTGGGCTGACGGCCCGATAGGACTTCAACTCTCTGTCGAGCTCATCCTTGCCAAGGCGCACGTTGTGGTCGTATTGCTCCTCCCGTAGCCAGTGGCGGATGGCTTGACGAGCCTTGGCGGTCTTGACCTGGTCCAGCCAAGCGAGTTTGGGTTTTTGCTGCGGCTTCGTGACAATCTCCACGATTTCGCCGCTGCTCAACGTCGTACTTAGTGGCACGACTCGGTCGTTTACCTTGGCCCTCTCGCAGTGCAGTCCAATGTCGGTGTGAATGGCAAAGGCGAAGTCGATCGGCGTGGCTCCCTTGGGTAGCTGATGTAGGTCGCCTTTGGGGGTGAAGACAAAAATCTCGTCCGGAGACGCCAACTCGGCCTTAAGGTTTTCCATAAATTCGAGCGGGTTGGGGGCCTCCTGTTCCCAGTCACCAAATTGTTTCAACCAACTCAGATTGAAAGCGCCGGGCACCTTGTTGTTGGATTTGTAGCGCCAGTGAGCGGCAATGCCGATTTCAGCCGTGTCGTGCATCTGCGCGGTGCGGATTTGCACTTCGACGTATTGACCTTTGGGGCCGAACACCGACGTGTGCAGCGACTGGTACATGTTGCTCTTGGGTCTCGATATATAGTCTTTGAAGCGATCTTCATTGGGGCTGTAAATCTGGTGGACCAAACCGAGGATAATATAGCATTCGGCCACGGTGTCGGTGATGATGCGCACGGCCAGCAGGTCGTAGATTTCCTCAAAGGATTTACCGCGCGCCTTCATCTTATTGTAGATACTGTAGAAGTTCTTAGGGCGGCTCGTGAATTCGGCCTTAATGCCATTGGCATGCAGGCGTTCTTCGAGAGGGATCTGAAATTCCTTTATATCGTCTTCGCGCTCTTGGCGCGTCATGGCCACCTTGTTGCTCAACTATCGGTACATTTCGGTTTCGAGAAACTTGAGACTTTGGTCCTCCAGTTGCCAGCGGATTCGCGCCATCCCAAAGCGGTGAGCCAGCGGCGCGTACACTTCGAGCGTTTCGCTCGCGGTACGCTCGCGGGATTGGGGGCTTAGGTATTGGAGCGTGCGCATGTTGTGCAAGCGATCGGCCAGCTTAATGAATATGACGCGAATGTCCTTGAACATGGAGATCAGCAATTTGCGATAGGTCTCGGCTTGGCGTTCCTCGCGGCTTTCGCAGGTTATCTGATCGATTTTGGTAACCCCGTTAATCAGTTCGGCGATCTCTTCGCCGAATTGTTCGGAGACCTCCGCATACGTGGCCGGCGTATCCTCGATGACGTCGTGCAAGAGCCCGGCGGCGACCGTAGTGTGGTCCATGCGGAGTTGCGCTAAAATTCGGGCGACTTCGACACAATGGGCTATGAATGGCTCGCCGGACTTGCGAACCTGGTCCTTGTGATGCTCCTTGGCAAAGTGGTAGGCGCGATTGATCAGCGCGAAATCGGCTTGGTCGTTGCAGGAGGCGACCTCGATCAGCAGCGCTTCCAGCCGCTCTTCGTCGCCTGCCTGCTTGACGAGCTCGTCCAAGTAAGTAGGAGCCGGAGGATGTGTGGGAGTGGTTTCGACCATGAGA
>VXZF01000712.1 GCA_009845645.1 Gemmatimonadota bacterium
AGTTAGAACAAATTTTTATTGACAAGATATACCGCCTGATTTACTTTAAGACCGCCCCCAATTCCAAATCATTCCACACAGGAGGACCGATGTCCCAGCACGAGAACGATGCTCTGCAAGTGCAGGGCGACCGGGTGGTGCTAGGGGAGTGGTCGGGCGATCTGGAAGAATTGATCGCCAAGAACGTCGAATTGCGCCAGATGCTGCGCGAAGGGCGCGCCGACGAGGCCCGCGCGCTGCTCAAGGCGCAGGCCGTGGAGGAACAAGCCGCACTGGTGGCTATAGATGAAAATCCCGAGGAAGTGCTCTCGCTGACCGGCATGGACGCCCAAGGCCGCCCGGGGTACTTGCCCGCTGTCGTCGATAAGCTGCCGTCGGAGATCATCGCCGAGTTGGTTGCTCCCGGCGAGTACAAGCTGGCGAGGTTTAACACCGCGCTGTTGCAAACCATGTCGGCGGAGTCGTTTGCGCGCGCCGTGGAGGACACGCTCGATCCGGTTTACTTCCACGGCAACCGCACCAAGGTATCGTGGGAATGGCTCGAAGCGGTCGCTGCGCTGGACGATCACAGCAAGCGTGCCGCGCTCTTGTACAAGGTGGATCAGGGCCTGCTAGAGGACGCCTTCCTCGACAAGGTCGATAGCATTGACATGCACGCTCAAGTCGGGGGACTGCCGGATTGGGGCACAGTGTCGGCTTTCAGCCTGTTGTCGGAATCGGGTCAGGCCGTGATGCTGCCGCCGATCAACGACCCGGAGATCCGCGAGGTCATCTACGCTTTGCATCAAGCCGCGCCTGAGTTGCTGGCAAAGGTGCTGCGCGGCGCTTGGGAACGGGCCGGTGGAGGGGCTTCGTGAACCGGCTAGCGCGCGTCGATCTCAACCAAGTCCCGCTCGACCACAATAGTTTCATTGGCCAAGTGGTCGCCGCGGGTCTCGAATACGAGCAGTTGCCGCCGCGCTTTATGGATTCGTTGCGGGCCTATCTGCAGATCCGCGGGTTGGGCTTTGCCCAGCGCAATCGCACGGGCATTGCCCTTGGCCGCGATCAGTTGCGCCAAGGTATGGAGCAGGGCTTGGCGTGCATGGACTTGGCGCTGGAGGAGGAAAGCGGTGGAGACCTCAACGCCGCTGTCGCCAAGCTGGTCGGCGACTCGTTTGACGCGCTCTACAAGCAGGGCTGGGAGCGCGCTTTCCAGCGCTTAAAAGAGATGCGCGAGCAGGCCCGCGCCTTGGTCGGCTGTCCCGAGCTGGGCTTTTGGCCCGATCGGCAGCCCAAAGTCGAAGCCCTGGCAAAGCTCGTGCCCGAGACGTGGACCGGTCCCAGTGCCATAGACCTGCGCGCCGATGGTCGAACGCTGCAAGAATTAACCGGCAAGGTGGCCTTTGTGCGCTCGTTGCCGCAGCCGTCGGTGGCCGCTTTGCTTGAGCAGGTCGATGTGGATTTCGCTGGCGTGCTGCACCGCGTCGTCTTGGCGCTGGCGTTGGGGCGCGCCGAACTAGTGGCCAAAAAGGAGCACGTGTCGCGCTTTCGCGCCGAGTGTTTTGACGCGGGTGGGCTGCGCCCTCACGTGCGACGGCAGGTGTTGGACCAGTTCGTTGGGCACTTGGAAGATACTGTGGCGGATGTGGACGTGCGGGTTCGGATTGCCGACGAGTTGGGCGCGGAAATTGAGGTGCTAGAACGGGCCGCGGACCAAGGCGACCTAGCGGCGTTTTTTCTGTCCCATCCGGCATCGCTTTTTTCGCTAGGGAAATTTGAGTAGCTTTGCAAGCTCTTAGCTAGCGGTTTTCCCATGCACTCCACACTTTCTGCGAGGTCTTATGGCTCATCACGAATTCACTCCTACTCACTACCACAATACCATCGGCTGGCACGATCCCGTGCTAGCCATTGCCCCCGGCGATACGGTTTCTACCACGACCGTTGACGCCCGCGGCCAGGACCAGCATGGCGAGCGGGTCGCCGAGCGCGGGAACCCGATGACGGGTCCTTTCTACATAGAGGGGGCCGAGCCGGGCGACACCTTAGTGGTTCACTTCGACAAACTCTATCCCAACCGCGATTGGGGCTGGACGGCTAGGGAAATCGCGCCCAATGTGCTGGACCCGGGTTTTAGGACTGGGATTGAGCGCGACGATCAGCCGCTCCGGTGGCCGATTGACCTAGCGGCCGGCACGACAACACAGCCGGATACCCTGCCGGGCTTGGTGCTGCCCCTCGACCCGATGGTGGGTTGTTTCGGGGTGGCTCCGCCGCGCGGGCAGGCTATTTCCACGGCGACTTCTTCGACCCACGGTGGCAACATGGACTACCGGGGCTTTGTCACCGGCGTGACCGTCTATTTGCCGGTCGAGGCTCCGGGGGCGCTCTTCCACTTAGGCGACGGGCACGCCATCCAGGGCGACGGCGAGATCGTCGGCACAGGCGTGGAAATCTCCTTTGACACGACGTTTAGCGTGGATGTGATCAAAGGCAAGCAGATTGGCTGGCCCCGCGCTGAAAACGACACGCATATTCTAGCGGCCGGCAATGCGCGTCCTTTGGACCAATGTGTGCAGCACGCCACCACTGAGCTAATCAACTGGCTTACCGAGGACTACGGCCTCACCGAGCTGAGCGCCCACGCGCTCTTGGGGCAGTGCGTGGAATACGATATGGGGAATGTGTACGACCCGGCCTATACGATGGTCTGCAAGGTCGCCAAGTCGTTGCTCGCGGCTATGGGGGCCGAACGCTCATAAATCGGCGATGGAGTCGAGGCCCTCGGGTTGCGGCAGGACGTAGCGGACGGGCTGGATGGTGCCGTCGCGGCGGCGCACCTGTTCGACCCGTTTGCACTTGATGACGGAGTGCTCAATGAGCAGGTCGTCGTCGATTTGGCAGCCGTAGAGGTAGCTGGTGCCCTTGATGGTTACGCGCTCGCCCACGCGCATGGGATGTTCGTCGCTGCCGGTCAGGAGTACGCCCGACTCGATGCGGCTGTGCGCGCCAATCCGCAGATTGCCCTTGAGGATATTGCGACTGAGTACTTCGACCTCGTCGTCAAGAGTAAGGGTTTGACTTGGGTACGTGCTTAGTTCGACGCCAACGCCGATTTGTACCCCTTCGCCTAGCACTACGTGGCCGCTCAGATGGCTGCGGTCCCCGATGGTGACTCGACGGTTGAGTTGGACCTCGGGGCCGACGTACGTACCCTTGCCAATGACGATGTCTAAGGGGCCGCACTCGGCGTCCATGTTGAGGATCTGCTCGATGACCTCGTCGGCGATGAAGAAGTCCTCCTCGTCGGCGATGGTGATGGTGTCCTTGAGTTTGTCGTAGGCCCAGCGGCGGGCTATGGCCTCCATCTGACGCCAGACGCTTTTGACGTTGAAGGCGAGGAGCTCTTCTTCGCTGTCGGCCGTGGCCGCCCGCACTACGAGTTGGTGCTGATTGAAAATTTGCACCAAGTCGGTCAGCAGCAATTCGCCTTGGGCATTGTCGGTGTCGAGGTGCTGGATGTATGTGCGCAGCGCATGTTCTCTGAAGGCGACGACGCCGGTGTTGATTTCGCGCGTTTCCAGCAATTCTTGGCGCGTGAAGGCGTAGGTGCGGCCGTTGTAAGCGGCTTCGTAAGGCGTTGCCGCGTCGAGACTGAGGATGTCCTTGTGCTCCCTGATTTCAATGACTTTGTCGCGGTCTTCACCTGCGGGCTGTCCCGCCGCATCGGTGGCTGGCACGCGCACGATGCGGCCATAGGAGTTGGTCTCGACCGGGCCGCTGTACAGGCCGGTGAGTACCATCATGTCGCAATCGACGTTTTCAAAGCTGGCGCGAAATTGGGCGACGACCTGCCCGGTCAACAGCCCCATGTCCCCTAAAAAGATGTACACGTCGCGGTCGGCGGCCGTTGCGGGAAAGGCTTGGAGGCCGACGCGCACGGCGTCGCCAGTTCCGGCTGGCTGGCCGAGGACTGGGTTTTCTTGGTACGCGAAAAGACGCCCCGGTTGGGAGCCGGTCGCGCGGGCGACGTCTAGGCCCTTGATACCCACTACGATGACCTGATTGGGGCTGTCGAGGCCCTCTTGCACGGCGCGGGCCACGCGGACTGCCGTCGGCTGGCCCCAAATTTCGTGCAGCATCTTGGAGGTCTCCGAGCGGATGCGCATGCCGTGGCCAGCCGCCAAAACGATGCCGATGCGGTGGATGTCGTCTAAAATTGGCGAATTGATTTCTGCGAGTAGGTCGTGCATTGAGTCTCTTTCTTCTAACTAAGGCGACCGGCCGGTCGCCCCTACAGAACGCAACAGTCGTGCGTCGAGTTCCTTGCCTCTAATTCTCTAGGACGTCGATATCCTCGCCGAGGGCCGTGCGCATGAGCAACTCCTGCATGCTGTGGCCCGGGGAATCGCACTCGGGTTGGCGGCGGATGTACGTGCCGTCTGGGCACATCTGCCGAGATTTGGCGCGGTCGGCGAGCGCGAATGCGAGCAGCTCGCGATAGACGCGCCGCTTCAGGTCCGGGTCCAAGATGGGGAAGACGACCTCGACCCGGGCGCGCAGGTTGCGATTCATCCAGTCTGCGCTGCCGAGCCAGACTTCTTCGTCGCCACCGTTGGCAAAGTAAAAGACGCGGCTGTGCTCTAAGAAGCGGCCAATGATGCTATACACGCGGATGTTCTCGCTGATGCCGTCGAGTCCAGCGCGCAAGCAGCAGATACCGCGCACGATTAGATCGATCTCGACGCCGGCCTGCGAGGCCGCGTACAGGGCCTTGATGATCGCCGGGTCCATGAGGCCGTTCATCTTGGCGATAACGGCGGCCGGCCGACCAGCGCGAGCGTGTTCGCTTTCGCGCTCAATGCGGTCGAGCATGCCCTGCATCAGCCCGGAGGGCGCGACTAGCAGTTTTTCAAATTGACTGATGCGGCTGTGGGCGGTGAGCATATTGAAAACCTCGGCCACCTCCGCGGTGATCGTTGGCTCGGCGGTAATCAACCCCAGATCCGTGTAGAGCCGCGCAGTGGTGTGATTGTAATTGCCGGTGCCCAAGTGGGCGTAGCGGCGCAGGCGATCTTGATCGCGGCGCACCAGCATGGAGAGCTTGCAATGGGTCTTCAGGCCCATGATGCCATAGATCACGTGGATGCCGCTGTCTTCGAGGCGCTTGGCCCATTCGATGTTGGCTGCTTCGTCGCCGCGGGCCTTTAGCTCGACGAGCACGGTTACTTCCTTGCCGCGCTCGGCCGCGTCGATGAGCGCCTGCCCCACCTCTGAATCGTCGCCCGTGCGGTAGATGGTCTGTTTGATGGCTAGCACTTTGGGGTCGTTGGCCGCCATGCGGATGAAGTCGATCACCATAGAAAACGATTCGTAGGGGTGATGCAGGAGAATATCGCCAGCGCGGATGGAGTCGAAGAAGGCGTCGGGGTCTTCGGGAGAATCGCGCTCGACAGGTGTGAAGGGGGAGTCCTTGAGGGCGGGGCGCGAGACTAGGCCATAAAGGGTCATAACCCGATGGAGGTTGACCGGCCCATTGACCCGAAAGACTAGGCTGTCGTCGAGATTGAATTGCTGTTGCAAAAGCGATACTAGCTGGTCGGGTGCGCCCGGAGCGATCTCTAGCCGCACGGCGTCGGCTTGGCGCTGCTTGGTGACCTGCTCTTCAATTTCTTCCAGCAAATTGTCGGCGTCTTCTTCGTTGACGTACAGCTCGCTGTTGCGGGTGATGCGGAATGGGGCCGAGCCGATGACTTCGTAGCCGAAGAACAGTTCGTTGACTTGTAGATCCATGATCCCGGCCAAGGTCACAAAATGGAGGCCGTCGCCCTGGTCGGGCAGGCGCAAGATGCGCGGTAGTACTCGCGGCACGGTCGCCACGCCCATCATCGTCTGTCCCTGTTCTTCGAGCAAGGCACCGATGCACAGGGCCTTGTTGAGCACGTGGGGGAAGGGATGGGCCGGATCGACGACGATGGGTGTGAGGATCGGTTCGAGTTCTTCCTCCCAGTACTGACGCACGAAGTCGAGGTGCTCGTCTTTGAGTCGGCGCGCCTCCCAGAAGTGGATGCCCTCGGCAGCTAGGGCCGGGATGAGATCCTCGTTCCAGCAGCGGTACTGTTCGGCGACTTGCTCGTGGGCTTGTTGGGTGATGCGCTCGAGTTGTTCGGCGGGGGTCAGGCCGTCGGGGCGGCTGGGATTGGCCCCCGACTCGTGTAATTGCAGCAAGCCGGCTACCCGGATTTCGTAGAACTCGTCGAGATTGCTGGCGACAATGGCCATGAACTTGACGCGCTCTAACAGGGGGTTGCGCTCGTCTTGGGCCTCTTCGAGCACGCGGGCGTTAAAGTCGAGCCAAGAGAGTTCTTGGTTGATGTAGAGCTCGGTACGCTCGTACGTGGGCAGCGGGGCGGTTTTGCTCATGTCAGTCGAGTTGGGCGATGGTTTCTCGCACGAATTGCACCGATTTTGTCAGTGCGTCTTTGGGTTCGCCCGCCAGGCCGCACTCGTAGGCTAGGTATCCGCTAAAGCCGATGTCCTTGAGGGCTTGTAAGCCGGCGCGCCAATCGATGTCGCCAGTGCCCGGCTGCATGCGCGTGTTGTCTGCCATGTGGACGTGGGCGACGTGTTTGCCGGCCTGGCGGAAGGCGGCGGGGGTGTCGGTTTCTTCGATGTGCATGTGGAAGAAGTCGCTGAGCAGGGCCACGCCTTGGGGGCTGCCGGCGCGCTCGATGATTTCGACGCCGTCGGCTTGGCGACGCAAGAGGTGTTGCTCGTAGCGGTTGAGGGGTTCAAGCAGGAGCAGGGTGCCTTGGCTAGCAGCATGGGTGGCGAGGTCTTTGACTAACTCGACGAGCAGGGCCTTTTCTAGAGAAATGGCGTCTTGCAGCGGCGAGAGGTCGGGAATGCGCGGCGGCCCAAAGATGGGGGGGACGATCTGGCCGACGGCTTGGAAGTGCCCGCAGGCTTCTAGCTGGCGGCGGGTCTCGGCGAGGCTGTTGGCGCGCTTGCCCGGGTCTGGGTCGAGCCAGTCAAAGGTCTCTTGGCCGCAGATGGAAGCGATTTTGATGGAGCGGCCGGCGAGGGCTTGTTCGTATTTTTCGACGTGATCGTACAGGCGCGAGCGGCCTCCGACTTCTAGGCCTTCGATGGCGAGCGATTCGGCGAAGTCGAGCTTTTCCGCGAGGCTTTCTCCGGGCAGCAGCCCTTCCTGTAAGGCAATTTTCATGGTGTCCTTTCTTGCGGCAGTCCAGCGTTAAAACTGGACGCCGAGCTTGATGTTTGCTTCGGGTTGGGTGGCGATCTTGGGGTACGCGTCGAGCAGGTCGTCAAAGGATACGATGGGCTGCACGATGGGCAGGCAATCGACTTGGCCGGCAGCCAGCATGCGCCAGCAGACGTCGTAGATGCGGTCGTTGTCCCAATTGGGGTGGTCGGGGTTTGGCTCGCTGTTGGCGCGCGAGAATACGATGTGCGGTCGGTTCATGTGGGCTTCGGCGCCCAAGTCTATCCCCGTCGTCCACGCCGGGGGATACGCACCGGCTACGATCGTGCCTTGGTAGGCGACTCCGCGCAGGGCTTGCTGCATGGCCGCGGGATGCCCGCTGTAATCAATGATCACGTCCGCGCCTCGGTTGGCGGTGGCCTTTTTGATCTCTAGGCCAGCATCGCATTGGGTGGGGTCGAGGACGAGGTCGGCTCCGCAGGTGCGGGCTGCTTCGCGCCGGTTGGCTAGCGGGTCGAGGGCGATGATGGGATGGGCACCGGCCAAGCGACAGAATTGCACGGCCATCAGGCTGATGGCCCCTAGGCCCGAAATAGCTACGGCGTCGCCGATGCGGACGTGCCCGTCGCGCACTGCGCCGAGGGCAAAATCCGCCGGGTCGAGGCAGACGGCCGCTTGCCAAGGGACGTCTGCGGGCAAGCGGCGCGCGGTTGCGGGCCAGACGTGTTCTTCGCGGAATGGCCCGTAGGCGAAGATGCGGTCGCCTTCTTTGAGCTGCGTGACACTCGGCCCTAGTTCGACGACTTCGCCGACGCCCATGTTGCCCAGCGGCACGGGGTATTGGACGCCCTCGCCTTGATGGTCGAAGATGCGCCGCTCGGAATCGAAGCGGCCGCGCGGACCGGCGTACCCCTTGAACATCGACATTTCAGTGCCGTGCTTGGCGGCCGCGTACAGGCTTTTGACGCGGACTTGGCCTTCTGCTAGCGGTGGCGATTCGCATTCCTGAAAGGCCACTTGCTCGGCAGCCGGGGCGATGAGTGCTCGGGGCATGGGGCTACTCGCTTGACGTTGGGCGCGTTTTTTGGGTTTATAGCGGGCCAAAATATACACTTCTCAGCGAGGATATGCCATGTCAGAACGCGTACAGATCGTAGTGCCCGGCGACAATCCAATCCAGATCGCCGGTTCGCCGCATTTGCAGCGGCTCGCTCCCTATGGGGATGTCACGCTTTTTGAGGATACGCCGCAAAGTGCGGACGAGAAGATTGCGCGGGCCGAGGGCGCGCGAATCATTATCAACACGCGCGGAGTCGTCACGTGGCGCGAGGAAATGCGCCGCTTGCCCGCGCTCAAGATGATTGCCACCTGCTCCATCGGCACGGACATGATCGACTTGGCGATTGCCAAGGAACTCGGGATCGTGGTGTCGAACCAGCCCGGCCGGACTGCGCCCGTGGTGGCCGAGCACATGTTCGGGCTGATGTTCGCCCTGTCCAAGCGCGCCTATTTCCAGACCGCCGAGCTGAAGGCTGGCCGCTGGACGCGCGAGATGAACACCATGCTGCAAGGGAAGGTGTTAGGCGTGGTGGGCACGGGGCCGATTGGCGCGGAGATGGCGCGGTTGGGGCGGGCCATCGGCATGGAGGTCATCGCGTGGACTTTCAATCCGTCGCCGGAGCGCGCGGCCGAATACGGGGTGCGCTTCGTGGAACTCGACGAGTTGTTGCAGACCGCGGATGTGGTCAGTCTGCACGTGAAGTTGACCGAGGATACCCGGCACTTTCTCGGGGCGCGCGAGTTTGGTCTGATGAAAGAGGGGGCACTGGTGTTGAACGGCGCGCGCGGCGACGTGCTGGACATCAACGCCTTGCGTGATGCTCTATTGTCCGGGCATTTGGGCGGAGCCGGGCTGGACGTGTTTCCCGAGGAGCCGTTGCCGAGCGACGATCCCATTCTCGATTGCGATCAGATGGTGCTGACGCCGCATGCGGCTGATCAGACGCCCGAGGGGGTGGATTTGCTGAACGAGGGCGCGGTCGATAATGTGATTGCGTTTTTGGAGGGGCGGCCGCGGAATAATGTGGCGGTGTGACGTGAGGATGGGGAATGAACGCATTCGACGGGCGTTTTGCCGCGCTGCAAATTACCGGGAGACGGGACTATCAAGAGGATAGTTTCGGCCTGTTAGATGAGCGCGGTCTCGGCATAGAGGACAGCGAACACGCCATGTTGTTGGTCGCCGATGGCATGGGCGGCCACGTGGGTGGCGCTATTGCCAGTGACCTTTTGTGCAAGACGTTTGTCGAGGCGTATCCGCGTTCTTCCGGTCTTATCGTTGATCGTCTGCGGGACTGTCTTGAAACAGCCAACGCTGCTATCGTCGCGGCTGTCGCCGAAAATCCTGCACTCGACAGCATGGGTTCGACCTTGGTCGTGGCTATTGTTACAGGCGAAGGACTGCGCTGGATTAGCGTGGGCGATTCCCCGTTGTGGTTGTTCCGCGAGGGGCAATTGAGCCGTTTGAATGCCGATCATTCTATGGCACCGGTTCTTGCGGAACTCGTGGCGGCGGGACGCATGACTGTGGAGCAAGCGGCGCAGCACCCAAGTCAGCATTCGCTGCGTTCGGTGGTTATGGGCGATGAGATGCCCTTGATCGATGTGTCGTCGCGACCGGTTGCGTTGGAGCAAGGCGACCGGGTGGTATTGGCGAGCGATGGTTTACTGACCTTAGACGAAGAAGAGATCGCGGATGTTCTAAAGAAAACGCGAGATGCGCCATTGGAGGATAGCGCCGTGGCTCTTATCCAAGCTGTGGAAGGAGCTGAACATCCCTATCAGGACAATGTGACCGTGTTGTTGTATGCTCCAACAGCCGATTAGATATAAAAATTCAGAGCAAAAATCACTCGACAACAATCAATCAAAAAAGGAGAAGCTATGTTTCGCTCGCTATCGCCGGGGGCTATCGGCGCAAGCGTAGAAAACCTCGCAGATGGGCTTGATTTGGCCGAGCGGCACGGGTTCGCTGGGTATCACTTTAACATTGGCGAAGTCGCGGCCATGGGTGCGGAGGAGGCTCTCGCGTTGGCCGAGTGCAAGGGTGTGCGCCTGTCGGCGTGGGGATTTCCCGTTGATTTTCGCGGGGAGGAGGCCGCATACCAAGCGAGCTTGGCGCAGTTGCCGGAGTTGGCCAAGGTGGCGGCGGCGTTGGGAGTGCGGCGGACGGCGACTTGGATTATGCCGACCTCGGACGAGCTGACGTACCAAGAGAACTTCGCCTTTCACGTCGAGCGACTGCGACCGGCCGCAGCGGTGCTCGCTGACGAAGGCGTGCGGTTGGGTTTGGAATACGTCGCGCCGAAAACGCTGTGGGCGAGTAAGCGGTACGAGTTTGTCCACACTATGGCGCAAATGGAGGAATTGTGCCAAGCCGTAGGCGAGAATGTGGGCTTTCTGCTCGATAGCTGGCATTGGTACACGGCCCACGAGACGGCTGAGGATGTGCGCCGCTTGCGCTCCGAGCAAGTGGTGGATGTACACGTCAACGACGCACCGGCCGGCGTAGAAATTGACGATCAGCTCGACAATGTGCGCGACTTGCCTGGGGCGACCGGCGTAATCG
>VXZF01000142.1 GCA_009845645.1 Gemmatimonadota bacterium
CTGGGTGGCAACCAGATCCCGACTGGCCAGTCCCTCTTGTTCCATGCGACTGGGATTCAAGAAAGTTACAGTATATCAGAGCGTAGATTTGGCGACCAGCAAGCAAGCATTTATAGAAGCCTCCAAGGCAAAGCCGACCTTTACTGCTGAGCAGGGAGCAGTGGCTTTTGCTAGACAGGGGCTAGGCTCGATTATCGAATGGACTGAACTTGAAGCAAATTACACCAACTGTGTCTATAAGGCAGTGTGTTGTGACGGCAGCTATGTGATCAAGATCAAGTATCGAAAAGCCTTCTCGCTAGCGGTCGATTTCAATATTACCGCATTGTTACGCGATACAACCACTCTGCCCGTCCCGGAGACCAGTGTATTATGCGAGGACACCGATGTGTTCGGATATCCTTATCTGATTTCTAGTCTGCTCCCCGGTACTCAAGGACGAGACTTTTTCGAGAGGCCCAGTACTAGCGATGATCGGCGATGTCGCCTGCTCAAAGAATTTGGCTCAGTGGTCGCTGCCATCAATGAACAGAGAGTATCCGACGGTCTCCTGCCCGTGCAGGATGTGACCCAATGGCGAGAAGACATACGGAGAAAGCTCCTTTACAATCAGGACTTGGTAGCCGACCTGCCAGAGAATTGTCAAGCCAAGTTGCCCATTATCGAAGATCTTCTGGACAAGATTGATGTCGTGCCGAATCCGAGTCCTCAAGGGCTTCTATGGGGAGATGCAACTATACACAATCTTTTGGTTGATGATGATGGCCATATCGTCGGCATTTACGATTTTGAGAATGGAGCGACTGGCGACCTTCTACATGACCAACTGCATGTCGCAGCAGAGTTTACCCGAAAACCTCAAGAAATTTATGGTCGCGATCACTATCCGCAGGAGTTTTGGTCTGGGTATGCGGAGGCAGGTGGAGTGCGAATAGAACCAGATGAGACGTACCTTAAAGTCAGACAAGCCACCATGGGCGCCGGTTTGTGCTGGTTCTGGGAAGTGCTGGGAGTCTTTCACCCCAAAACGCCGCAATGGCTGGATGACTTGGAAAGTGGATTAAAAAGCCTTGTGGATTCCTGAGGCTCGGGTGCGCATAAACGTGAGTCAAATGTCATTCTTCGCGTAACAAGCAGTTACCACTGCGGGCAACCTGCTTCGCAGGTTCAGTGACTGCAAGACGTTATCTGCCATGCGTTTTCGCCTGATTGGTCGAAGGGGTTACAGCTATGGAAACTTCCAAAATCGCCTTTGTGAGAGACCGGGATGGACTCTTTGATATCTTTACCATGAATGAGGATGGAACAGATCAGACCAACATCACGCGCACCCCGGATTACGAGAAAGATCACGTAAGCTGGTCTCCCAATGGCACGCGTATCGCCTACTGCGACCGACGCCATGGCAAGGGCGAAATTTACGTAATCAACGCCGATGGAAGCGAACCGAGGCGACTGACCCACAATTCGGCCCCTGATCTTCGTTCTCACTGGTCGCCCGACGGCCAGACGATCATTTTTTGCACGGATCGTCACGACAACGTCGAGATCTATGCCATGAACAGCGACGGTTCTAACCAGAGGAATTTGACCAATCATCCGGCGTATGAGTTGGAATCAACTTTTTCCCCAGATGGCTCTAAGATTGCCTTCACGACCGACCGCGATGGTAAGACACAAATTTATGTGATGAAACCGGATGGAAGCGAGCAAAAACGGTTGCACGTTTCTCAGGGCAACGATGAAGATCCTGCTTGGTCACCGGACGGCAAGTGGATCGCCTTTAAGTCGGACCGCGATGGCAAAAGATCGCAACTCTACATCATGAGAGCGGATGGGTCGGATCCTAGACGCCTCACCAACGTTGAGGGCGGCGGCGCTATGGAACCCTCATGGTCGCCAGATGGCTCGGCGATCAGCTTCACAGGCGACTGGGAAGGCCGCCAGCAAATCTACCGGATAGATATCGACGGAAAGAATTTGACTAATCTCTCTAATAGCTCGACGAAGGATTTTGCTGGTGATTGGGGACCAACGATCAAGATTTGAGCTTTTGAGCTTCGGCAAATGACAGAGTCGTTTGTTGATATTGGAAATCTCCGTCTGTGGACAATAGTGCAGGGGAGAGGAGTGCCGTTGGTGCTGTGCAGTGGTGGTCCTGGTTGCTGCGACTATCTTGAACCCCTTGCAGGAATGCTCGATGATCTATGTGAAGTGATTCGCTTCGATCACAGAGGATGTGGTCGGTCTGACAAGGCGGAGCCTTATACACTTGCAACCTGCCTTGAGGACTTGCACACCATTCGTCATCACTACGGTGTCGATCGCTGGATCATGGTTGGCCACTCATTCGGGGCGGACTTATCGTTGGCCTATTCAATGCGATACCCCGAGCACGTGCATGGCTTCATTTGTCTTTCAGGAGGTCGGGTACACAACGATCGGGACTGGCACCGAAGCTACAGCGAGCGGCGTGATCAGGGGCTTGAGGCACCGCCAGAGCAGGCATATCCAGCGAATATGGAGGTGAACAAGCAGGTCAACGAGTCTTGGAAGGAATATATTAAACGCCCAGAGCTGTTTCGGGACTTGGCATCATTGACCGTACCAGGGCTCTTCGTGTATGGCAGACAGGATATCAGGCCGAGTTGGCCAGTCGAGCAACTTGCTCAACTGTTGCCGAACGCGCGTTTGGAGTTTCTTGAGAATGCCCATCACCAAATTTGGCTTGGGCACGAAGAATTGCTCCAAGGTTTCTTGAGGGAATTTGTAAAGAAATTTACCCACAGCACATAACACGTCCGCGCCCGGCTTCGGCGCTAGCGCGCCTTTGCCCAACCGCTACGCGGTTCGGGCACGGCGAAAACGTTACACGCCATCCGGATGAAGATGGAAAGGACGAGAACGTGGCGAAATCCTGTCCTGAATGCTTAAGTGATGTTCCTGAGAGCGCATTTGTATGTCACGCTTGCGGCCGAAGGATCGTGGGAAAGGAGTGCCCCGAGTGTTGTGAAGTTTCGAAAGAGCCTGCAAAAAGGTGCGCCTATTGCGGCCACAACTTTGAGCGCAAGGAGAAGATTGCCAACATTGAACCATTTAGTGCAAAGGCCTCATTGCTGGCCACGCTCTTCCTCCGGATGCGTTTGATCCCACAGGAGATTTTCCTAACTCCAGAGAAGATCGTCATCCAAACGTGGGGATTCTTTTGGCTTAGCAGGTCGGACGAAGACATCCCTTGGGAGAAAATCGCCGGCTATCACTACCACGCAGGATGGTTCTGGGACAGTCTTGAAATCCAGACACGCGGCTAGACAGCCAATAGAATACGATGCCTTCAGAAAGCAGACGGTCTAAGAATCAAGGAAATACTCGAGCAAATGAAAGAGTAGAGACGAAGAGGACCCGGCGGCGTGTAACACGTCCGTGCGCGGCTCGGCGAAGGGAGTCCTGTCGGTTTCTACGAAAAATGCGGTTTTGTCCGTAATGGCAAGACGTATGGTGATCTCCATATTATCGAGCGCTACACTGCATTTTTGCCGTATAGTCACTAGCTAGCTTTGGAGACACATGGATGGTTGAGATGATAGACTCAGAAGTCACCCTCGTCAGTGTCCACATTCCCAAAACGGGGGGGATGACGCTGTTGAGTATTTTACAGCAAGTGTATGTTGGTCACCTACAACTCGCCTACGAGGATGAGCGTGATACGATAGTCGAAAAACCACTCTGCTATCACGGACATGCTGTGCTGGATAAGTTTGCCAACAATTTGGCCGCATTGCCCAATGTGAAATGGATGACGTTTCTGCGCGACCCCCTTCGATCTGCGGTCTCGCTTTATCACTACGGTGTTAAACATGGGACCATTCGCGAAATGGGGCTGGACCAGTGGCTCACGGGAACGGAGATGTTCTGCTGGCCCGATCCTCCCGCATACAACCACAACCGCTTCTCGAAATGGATCGGGCGTGCGAGAACCTCATGGGATCAGTTTGACCTCATCGGACTCACAGAGTACTTCGACGAATCGATCCAACTCGCTTCGGAAGTGCTTGGATGGCCTGATGTCGAATACACATCGCAGAACGTGGGGACGTACGGCGATCCCAATATGAATGAATCGACTATCAATGTTTTTCGTCGGTTGAATTCAGATGACTACATAGTGTATGATAAAGCGATAAGGCGATTGCAGGGCCAATAAGACGCTGCACTGGAAGAGGAATCCGCTGCGCTTCTATCCCCGCCGGTGAGTTTGAACGGTAGATCCTACTTCATCTAACACGACCGTGCGCGGCTCAGTCCTGACGGGCTTCGACCCAACCTGCTCCGCAGGTTCGCGCACGGCGAAGCCGTCAGAGGAAATAGGAAAAGTAAAATTAGATCCTTGTAGGATATCTCCAGTATATCACTAGTTATGCAACAAGAGAATTGAGTAGCCTTTGCCATGAACGAAGTCCTGAGGGCCCTAGATCGCGAACAGCTCAAGCGTGCTTTCAGCAATCACTTCGGATGCTCGATCGAAGAGATCAAAGTCCGAGAGTCGAGGCCGTTGCCTCCGAATCCTGGATTGTCTGGGGACAAACTGATCTGCGAAGTCTCGATGCGGTCAGGAGGAAGAACCTTGGCTCCGGTGGAGTGCTGTATCAAGCGGATGGTAACGCCCGACGGCCGCGAAGCCCATCTGTATCGATCGCTGCACGACTTGCAGTTCCCGTTGCCCGAGTTCTATGGGCACTATCTGGATGAGAAGGGTCGGGAGGTGCTGATCCTGGAGTATATCCCGCGTGTAGGGTACTCCTTTCGATCAGATGAGGAGACAACGGAGTGGCTTTCGCTCATGGCTCGATTCAACTCCATGCCACTGAGTGCCTTCGATGTTGATTCACTAAGGCAGCAGGATTGGGGAGTTTGGCTCATCGATGGGAAGGTTGAGACCGAGTTTGAAGAAGTGATACGGTGCGCGGCTGAATCCTTGATCGGCGACGAGTTGGCCGCGTTCTGCCAAGCTCAGGCGTCCAAGATCCGATCTCTTAGTGGCTTCGCCAGAAGACTTCACGCCGTGGTAATGGACATGCCTAAGGCGCTTTGCAACGAGGAGCTTCATCCGGGATGGCGATCAGACGGAACACTTGTGGCATTCGATCTGCACAGTACAAGACCGAGTCCTCGGTTCATGGACATCTCGAACTACATCGGCGCACCCGAGTCGGGATCATGGCTAGGGGCCCTGTCACCTCGGATGAAGTGGGCCCGCGTCTACGGCGAAGCGTTGGCAGTTGCGGGCGGCCCATCCGTCGACGCGGCGACCATTCTACACGAGTCACGTCTTGTTTGGATGGCATTCGCATTCCAACTCGCATGGTGCCTTCAGGTCGCTATCGACGGCAAGATCAACTGGTCGGAGGATCTAGAGAAGAACAAGCTGGGGGCGCGCAGAGGGATCCTGATGCGGCTTGCCTATTTAACAGAGGCTCAAGAATGGGCCCTGGTGTGAAGAGCCTCAGTGGAACATCTTCTGAGATCCAACGGAGGCAAACTGTATAACTACGGTGAACCATGGCAGACATCCTGGTGAGACTTGCTAGCAAGGCAGATGTCGAGTGGTGTGTAAAGACTGCCACATTTGACTCGAATCGATTTGCTGAGCAGATCTCCGGCATAAACGAAGTGATCGTCGCGGAATTGCAGGGTGAACTCGTGGGAGTGCTTCACCTATGCTTTTTGTGGCCAGGACATGATGGCGGAACCGCATTCATCAGCCTGATTAACGTATTGCATCAGCACCAGCGAAAAGGTATTGGGAAGGCTATGTTGGCGTTCGTAGAAGATGATCTGCGGCACCGAGGCCACAGGATTCTGTTGAGTTCGTGCGTTGTGGATGAATACGAGCCGCAGACATGGCATAGACACATGGGGTTTTCTGAGTGCGGGTTTCTGGCAGGTTTCCCGTTTGAGGACGACCTGGGGGAGCTTTTCCTGTTCAAAGAGCTGGGGACGTAGGCCATCGCTCAACACAGCGTTTTGCGCTGCGGTACCTTTGGCACCTTGGCCTACGGCAACCGCTTCGCGGTTCGCAAACCGTGAAACGTTAGACAACACCCAATTTGAAAGGTCATCCGATCAATGCAGTTCTCCGAAATCCTGATCGCTTCGTACGAAAATCACGCACGTGAACGGGAATCGAGTGCTTCCAATGAATTCAAGGAGCAAGAGAAGCACGAGTTTCAGAAATATCTGAGAAGCGAGAGACGAAACACTATCCTTGAGCTTGGCTGTGGGCCAGGCCACGACGCACGATCCTTTCAGGAACAGGGTTTCCAAATTCTAGCTATCGACGCTGCTCCAACTATGGTACAATTAGCGAAGCAAAAAGGAGTCAACGCCAGGATTCTGGATTGTTATGACCTTGATCAGATGGTCGAAACGTTTGACGCCGTTTACTCCATGAATTGTCTTCTTCACATACCGCAGAATGATATTCTTCACATACTCGATTTGATCTCGGCTCGTCTCAATGAAGGCGGCTTGTTGTACCTTGGCTTATGGGGAGGCGAAGACTTTGAGGGTATCTGGGAGAAGGACCGATATGAGCCGAAACGATTTTTCTCTTTTCGGAAGACAGAGACTCTCTTGAGTGTCGTACATCAGTCGTTCGAGGTCGAGTATTTTCGAAGAATAGAGGCTCAAAAGAGTATGTTCTTCAATTCACTGATTAGTCGCAAGCGTTAGCCCGAGGTGGGCCTCGTCTAACACAGCAGTTCGCGCTGGGCGTATACGCGCCCTAGCCCTAGGGGCAGCCTGCTTCGCAGGTTCGCAAACCATGGGACGTTATGCGAAAGTGAGTTCGATTTTGTTTAGAACGGATTTCTTCCAAGCGCACTTGGAAAACTGGGAACTCATTCTACAGGAGCGAACCGTTGAAGCCATCGAACGGATCGCATCTGTTCCTGGCGTTGCGGGTGTGATTCTAGGGGGTAGCGTTGGGCGAGGAATGGCGTGGCCTATATCAGATATAGACCTCATCTACATTACTACCAGGGTGGCGGACAACAGTCTTGCAAAAAGAGTGGACGAGCTTGCGTTGTCCATCACAAGGGAGTGGGGTCGAGACACGTGGCCGACGTCTGTTGACGCAGGTCGACTCCATTTTACAGCCGACGAGGCAGACGACTTGATCAAAGGCAAGCGTCACTTAGATGAGCTGATGGCCAACGAGAGGACTTTCCATGCGACCGACAAGAGCCACCTCGGTCAATCAGTTCACGCGTCTGAGGATTGCGATACTCCTGCATTTGTTGTGCTACTTTCCGATGGTCGATTTGACCCATCGGTTGTCCAGGCACGCCAAATCGAGCGGGTCAGACGTGTAACCAGTCTCGCTCAGCGAGTTCAGTCACATCTGGAGGCAGGTAGTCTGATTGAAGCAGGGATCTCTATACAGGAACTCGCGCGTGTGATAATCCCATATCTGCAGGAAAGGTGGGGGCATGGAGATCGGTCCTTTGGCAGGGCTTTCACTCGTTTTTGCGTTCTAGCTCACGAGCACCAGGAAGAAGGAATTGCGAATCGCCTCATTCGACTGTTCTCTCTTACGGCGGATGAGGTAGAAGCAAGGTACGCCAAGGCTCCCGCTAATGTTGTGGAGCGGCACATCACATCGTATCCATCCCGCCTAGCCGTGGGCGAGGAGATCACGGAGCTCGATGACAAACGCGATGTCCTGTATGCCTATACGTGGTATGCAGTTCGTACTGGTGAAACAGGTTCGTGGCTCCTCAATGAGGATCTCCACAAGTCTCAACTCAAGTTGTCACTGGATCAAACAGCATCCATATGGGCCGAGGTGGTCTCGAAGGAGCCGGATTGCGTATCTAGCGAACTCACCTTCGCATAGTGCGTTGCCAGCCCGTCGCCGGTTCAATCGCTATCCCTCTATCGCCTAAAGGCCACAGTCTCACGCGAGGTTTTTATGAACCATCGCCTAGCTCCTACCCCATTTACCGACGTCAATTTTGTCCTTGACCACTTCCGCTCACAGCTTCAAGCACTCTTGGACAGCGAGCTCGTGGGCATCTATCTGGTCGGTTCTCTCGCCTTGGGCGATTTCAACCCGCGCAGCAGCGATATTGATTTTGTTGTCGTGACCTCTACAGAGATTGATCCTGATCGCTTCACTGCCTTGCAACATGTCCACGCCCAATTCGCTGCCAGCGACTCCCCTTGGTCCGAGAAGATTGAAGCGATCTATGTTCCTGCTTCTGCGCTTCGTCACAGCGCGACAAATACCTCGCACTATCCACAGATCGAAAAGGGAACGTCGCTGTTTCTAGCTCCACTCGAAGATGGATGGGTTTTCCAATGTCTCACCATCCGTGATCAGAGCGTGAGCATTATCGGACCCGATTCGCGAACACTGGTTGACCCAATTGAGACTCAGGAACTCCACGCCGCAGCGACGATGATTGTCGGTCGATGGATACAACAGGTAGCACACGACCCGACGTGGTTGCTATGGCTACGCCAAACAGAAGCCCAAGTATTTGTAGTTCAAACTCTTTGTCGTTTGCGGTATTCGTTGGCAACGGGAACAGTCGCCTCCAAGCCCCGTGCAACTGAGTGGGCTCGAAAGAATTATGGAGAACCTTGGGCCAGTTTCATCGAGCAATCTCTTACCAAACATCACGGGTCAGGAAACATATCACAAGGCGAGGAGAACACGACGCTCGCCTTCCTGGCATTCATCCTTGAAGAGATTCAGCGTTCTGCTGCCGCAATCAGATCACGAACCCAGAATGCAAGCTAACACGCCGCTGTAGCTGACGCCGCTGTGCGGCCCCAAGATCGGTGCAATCATGACGTACCTGATTTGCTCCAGTTAGGCTGAGACTATTTCTTACCCGCTAAGAAGCAGTCTGATGAAGCAGAAACAACATGAGCCTAAGAAAGTGGCGATTTTGGCCTTTGCCGTGCTGGGTGGGATTGCAGGGTTTTGCAGCCATGGGGCGGCCCAAGAAAATTGGTGGCAGCTCGGAGGAGAGGGCGGCGTTTCCTGGACGGAAGTAGCGGATTTCAGCCTGATGACGGACGACTCGACCGCCGCTGGGGCGCTCCAGCCTTTCGAACTCAAGCCGGACGAGAACCTCTTGCCTCAGTTGGGACCCTGGCAGCCCTTCAGGTTCACCTTCGACCCGGTTTACCACCCGGGTCATCCGCGTTTGTGGCTGGGACACGGCAACTTTCTATTGAAGAGCCGCGACGAGAACCTGGGGAATTATGGTATTTTGTACCAGCCCAACCTCCTCGTCTTCGTCGACGGCGATCCCGCCACCTACGTCGAGCGCAGGGACGAGGTCGCCGACCCGCGCAGCCGCCCACCATCGGGGTCGTCTTTCTATTACACGATAGATATGGGCGCGCAGGTGCCGGTGGAGCGCTTTGTGTTCTACCCTCCCGAGGGGGTGAGCTCCGACAGCGACCAGCCCTTTCGTCCCAACTATGTCCTCAAATCATTCAGCCTGACAGCCCGCCAAGACGAGGGAGGTATAATGGAAGAGGAGATGGCGCAGGGCTTCAGATGGCGCGGGGCGGGCTTCTGCTGCCCGCTGGAAAATCAGCTAACCTACCGCCAAGCCAACCGCGACAGCGTCACCGAGGTCCGCTTCCCGCTGCAGAATTTGCGCTATTTGCGCCTGCTGGAAGTCCCCGACGGACTCACTTTGGATGGTCAGCCGATCGTCGTCCAGTCGGCTTATGCGGAGATGGAGGTCTACGGCCGGGGTTTTGCGCCTACGGCGACCTGGGAGTCGCAGATAGTGGACCTGGGGCGGGAGGTCAACTTCGGGCGAGTGGTCTTCGAGGTGAGCAAGTGGCGCAAGGACGGGGAGCGGTTGGTCGCCCTTGAGGACGGTCCGGTTCGCGTCCAGGTGGAGATCAGGACGGGTCGCGACGACACTCCGACGGCCTACTTCGGCTTTGACGATCTGGGAGCCCACGTGGAGGTGACCAAGAAACAGTGGGAACGGCTGACTTCCTCCGTGCCGAGGGCGACCTTGATCAGTTCCATATCTAGACTGGAGGCGCGCGGTGCCACGGTGCCGGTGGTGGGATTTCGAGGGCCGGTGGTCGAGGATCTGAAAAACTGGAGTTTCTGGTCGGTGCCACTCGCGGAGTCGGGACAGCACCCGCGCCTGCCGTGGGGGCGCTACTTTCAGCTGCGGGTGCAGCTAGAGACGGATGCGTTCTTTGACTTTGCCCGGCTGGATTCGCTGCAGATCGAGATCGCGCCGCTGTTGGCGGATCGGGTCGTGGGCGAGGTGGTCCTGGAGGAAGATCACCAGCCGCAGGGCGGGCGAGTGCGCGTGCCGGCGGGCGAGAAAAAGTCGTTCGTATACGATATTGGCGTTGAATTTTCCAGCGCGGACCGCACCGGCTTCGACGTCGTGCGGGTCATGACGCCGGCGGAAGCGGAGTTCGGCTGGCTGGAGATAGGTGAGCCCTTGGGCACCGTGGAACCGGACAGCATCGTGAACGAGGAAAGCGGTTTTGTTGTATTTTTGCCCCGCCGCTTGAGTCCAGAGGGCGATCAGCGGCTGCGCATTGGGCTAGAAACAGTGCTCTACGACGAGGCCGGCGAGTTCGGAGGGGAGGTTTTCAACCGCGGGGAACAGAGCTTGTTGCAGCGGGTCGAAGGCGGTGATGTCAGCGAGGAGCTTGGTTCCAACCAACTGGTGGTGGTAGCGTCGGCTTCCTCGGCAAGGGGAGTTCTGGGGGATCTCGAGGTGGGGAGCCGCGCTTTTACCC
>VXZF01000393.1 GCA_009845645.1 Gemmatimonadota bacterium
GCGCACTCGACATGGCCGGCAATGTCTGGGAGTGGTGCGCCGACTGGTACGACGCTAACTATTATGTCACCGGTCCGACCAAAGACCCGCAAGGGCCGGAGACCGGCCGCTTCAAGGTCCTGCGCGGCGGCTCGTGGATCAACCCAGGACCGGTGCTGCGCAGCATCAACCGCTTCGAAGTTCTGCCCGTAGAGCGCAGCCCTTATATCGGCTTCCGCTGCGCCCGCTCTCTATGACCCTGCTTACCGTGCTCTGCGTCGCACTTTTAGCAGCCTGCGACGCGCCTGCTCCCACGCCAGCACCCGCGCACTTTTCCGAAGTAGCCGCCGCCTCTGGCCTCCACTTCGAGATGCGTTCCGGCGGACAGGTCAAAAACTACATCCTCGAATCCAAGGGCGGCGGTGGCGCATTGCTCGACTACGACGGCGACGGCTGGCTCGATATTTATCTCGTCAACGGTGCCCAGCTCGGGAGTTCTGCTCCTCCCAACGCCCTCTATCGCAACCAAGGCAATGGCGCGTTTGACGACCACACGCAAGCGGCCGGCGTCGGCGATGACCAGTGGGGCATGGGCTGCGCTGTGGGTGACTACGACAACGACGGTGCGAGCGACCTCTACGTGACCAACTACGGGCCCAACTCCCTCTATCACAACGAGGGCGATGGAACCTTCCGCGAGGTGGGCCAAGCGGCGGGCGTCGATCTAGCCGATTGGAGCACCAGCGCGACCTTCGGCGACTATGACCGCGATGGCGACCTCGACCTCTACGTGGCCCAGTACTTAAAATTTGCGCCTGAGCGCGTGCCGCCTCGGGGCGGAATGTGGAAGGGCGTTCTCGTGTTCGCCGGCCCGCTCGGCCTCACTGGGGCGCAAGACGCGCTCTACCGCAACGAGGGCGACGGCACCTTCCGCAATGTCACCCGCCAAGTCCATGTCGAACAAGCCGAGCCAACCTACGGACTCGGCGCGCTCTTTTGCGACTACGACCGCGACGGCGACCCAGACCTCTACGTGGCCAACGACTCCGCGCCCAACTTCCTCTATCGCAACGAGGGCGACACCTTCCGCGAAATAGGAGTTGCAGCGGGTGCGGCCCTCAGCGCCGAGGGCGTAGCGCAGGCGGGCATGGGCATCGCCTATGGGGATTACGACCGCGACGGGTTTGGCGATTTTCTGGTGACCCATTTTGAGGACGATTACAACACCCTCTACCACAATCGCCGAGACGGAACCTTTGCCGTGGCCAGCGCCGCAGCCGGCCTCGCCGAGCCGAGTCTGCCTCACTTGGCCTTTGGCACGTGTTTCCTCGATTACGACAACGACAACGACCAAGACCTCTTCGTCGCCAACGGCCACGTCTATCCCCAAATACGCCACCTGAACCCGGATGGGTACGCCGAACCCAACCAGCTCTTCGCCAACGAAGGACCGGCTGCGGACTACCGGTTCTCCGCGGTCGCAGCCGGGGATTTGAGCCTCCCCGCTGTCAGCCGAGGCGCGGCTAAAGGAGATTACGACAACGACGGAGACGTGGATTTGTTAGTATTCAATCTCGACGGCCCGCCGTCTCTACTGCGCAACGACAGCGGCAATCAACTCAATTGGCTGAGCCTCCTGTTGGTCGGCACTGCGTCCAACCGCGACGGCATTGGGGCGCGGATCGCCGTGGTCAGCGGCGGAGTTGAACAGATCGCCGAGCGGGTCAGCGGGGGCAGCTTTCTCTCGCACAGCGACGGGCGCGTCCACTTCGGCTTGGGCGCGAACGCCACAGCCGAACGGATCGAAATCCACTGGCCTTCAGGCCGCACGCAGCACTTAGAGGATGTGGTCGCCAATCAGTTTTTAGTAGTGGAAGAACCAAGGCGTTAGAGGGTTCCGTTTACTGTCCCCGTTCCAATCGCGCCAACTGTTGTCGCGCTTCTGCGTGATTGGGGTCGCGCTGCAAAACGCTGGCAAAGACGCGCTGGGCCTCGTCCGCTGAACCGTGGCGCGCCAACAGCAAGCCCTGCCTATAAAGAGCTTCCACGTCGCCGGGATCGAGTTCAACACACGCCTGCAAGCTGCGCCACGCCTCGTGCGGCTGCCCTAATTGCACGTGCGCCAATCCAAGCAAGTAGTGGCTGTCGCGGTGATCGGGGTCGCTGGCCAAGGCGCGCTGGCTGGCGAGCACCGCGGCCTGCGGGTCGCCAGCTTGGTACGCCACCTTGGCCAAGCCGTGATGCGCCCGCACGGACATAGAATCCACGCCAAGCGCTCGGGTAAAGAAATGACGCGCAGAGTCCGGCTGGCCGCTGGTTGCGTACGCCTCGCCTAACAGGCAGTGAACCTCCGCATGGTTCGGAGCCAACGCGAGTGCGCGTTTGAGAGTCGCGATCCCTCGCGTGGGCTCGTCTTGATACAGATAGACCATGCCCAAGCGAATGTGCGCCAGTACGTGAGAGGAATCAGCCGCCACAGATTGGGTTAGCAGAATGGCTGCGCGATCCCAAGAGCCGCGATTGGCATTGCGCAGCCCCTCCTTGTAGTGGCGATCCGCTGCACTCAACCGTTGGAACTCGGCCGCAGCTACCGCAGCTTGATCCGCTTGCCCCACCTGCGCGTATGCCAAGCTCAACAAGTAGTGGATACTGTGATCTGCCGGATTTAACTGGAGCGCGCGTTCCAAGGCAGCGACCGCTTGGGGATGACGCTGCTGCTTGGTATAGACGCCAGCTAAATCGACGAGGGCTGCCGCGTTTTTCGGATCTAAGGCCAAGACCCTTTTAAACCCAGCCGCAGCGCCAGCCAAATCGCCGCTGCGGGCCAGCAAGTCGCTGTGCCGGTACAGGGCTTCAACGTGGTCGGATTGCAATTCGAGCACCGCGCCGTACGCGGCCAATGCCCCCTCAAAGTCCGCCAAAGATCGACGTGTCTCTCCGAGGCGAAAGTGGTAGTGGGGCTGGTTCGCGTTCCGTTCAATCGCCCGCTGAAAACAGGCCGCCGCACCCTCGTACTGATGCTGCATCTGCAAGGTGGTGCCCAGTGCGTAGTGAAAGTCGGCCTCTTCCGGCGCTAGGGCTACGGCGCGTTCAAACGCGGGTGCGGCCCGCTCGTTTTCATCCAAGCGGGCATAGGCCAAACCCATGTAGAAATGCGTCTGCGGGGGGTCGGGATCGTACGCGACTGCCCGCTCTAACACGGCGAGGGCCTTGCGGTGGCGGCCTTGCTTGAGCAACGCCCCTCCGCGCTGGCTCAACAGCGCTCCCCACTGCTGGGCCTTGCGCGCCAGCAATGAATCCGGCAATGCCCGTTCTAGCGGCTCGGGATAGACGCGCACCTCGTGGCCGCGCTGTTCTCGCAAGCGCGCCAACAAAGTCCCGCGCTCGCCTTCCATCAGAGCGGCTGGATACTGATTTTGGTAATAAGCGCGGAGCTCATCTGTGGCGAGTTGCGTGCTGTCCAAGCCCTGAGCACGGGCCTCCGACAGCAACAAATGGCGATCTATGATTAGCTGGAGGTACTGGCGTCTAATTGCCGCCGCATCTTGGGGCTGAACTGCGTCCAACGGACCGAGGTCTTCGGCTGGAAGCTGCGCAACGTAAGCGCGCAGCGCGTCGGCCTCAATCCGCTGCGGGCCAACTTCTGCGACGATAGGCGCGTCAGCCGGCTTACACGCTGGCAGCAGACCGGCCCAAACGATCCACCACAGCGCACCTCTTCCCCTGTGCATCTGAATCAATAGACGAGCGAGATAGTGCCGACCCGACTCGCGGTCTCTGCATCCGTATCCAGTGAGATGCGGTAGATGTAGTGGCCCGGAGGCACTGGCTGGCCTGCATCGTCGCGGCCATCCCACACCGGCACGGCTGCGCCGCGGTCGAACAAGCCGCGAATTGCGCTTAGATGCTTTAGTTGGCGCACCGGTTGGCCAGCCAGATCGTAGATACCAACAATGAGATCGCGCTGTACCGACACGTCGTGTAGCTGAAAGCGAAATTCAGCCGCGTCGTTGAGGCCATCGCCATTGGGGGTGAATGGATTGGGCGCGACGCGAACTTGCGCCAGCGGATTCGACCCCAACTCGTCGGTGCGCACCCCGAGAGAATTGCCCGGAAAGTCGACGTTGGCGTCCCCAGGGTCGATGAGTTGTTTGACGCCGTCGCTTTCGCTGTCGAAGACCCAGCCTTGGAACTGGGTTCCATAGCGCACCACGTGAGCGGCAAACTCCACCTCAATGAGCTTGAACGTGTCGTCCGTGCCCGCCAACTTGGGCAGGGCCACGACGATGCGGTCGTCGAGGATTTCGACTGGAAAGTCGCTGCCTAAGGTGACGCCATCAACGCGCACGGCATGCACGGCCTCGGCGCGGGTCAGCGTGAAAATTTCCAGCCGATCAAAACCCGTATCTTCTGGAGCAAAAGTCGGACGCACGCTATAGGTGAAGTTCGTGCTCTCGCTGCGCGAGACGTCCTGCGGCCAAATCTCTCCGACGACCTCTAAGGCAGCCGGCGGTGCGAACTGAATCTCCAACTCGCGCAGCGCACCGGCCTGCTGCAGACTCGACAGGAAGATGACCTGAATTTGCAAATAGCGCTGAGGACCGGGCGAGAGAATGGGGGTGCCGTCCGCCCACGCTGCCGCCTCTAAGGTAAAATCGCGCTGACCGGCCGTCAGCGCGTAGGGAGCTGACCAGAAGCTCCAGTTTTCTTCGTCTAGGGTCGTAAAGCGAATGGAGAAATCGGCGCGCTCAAACTCCTTGCGGATTAGCTGCGTCGGCTCGCCTTCTATGTTGCTCGGTACCCAGTACAAATTGGGGTCTGGATCGCGGCCCGAGCGAGTGCGAATAATCACGCTAGACCCTTCTTCAAACGCGCCGTCCCAGCGGATCTTACCCCACGCCATGGGCGTACCAAAGTCTAGCACGGCCGTGGTGTACACGGCGCGTTCGACAAAACCCTCGCCAAAAATCTCAAATTCGGCGATCTCCCAGTTTTCAATCGGATTGAGCGGGCGCACGGCTACCCACTGGAACTGCTGGGTTGGGAAGCGGATATCGACGATCGGATCCAAATTTTCGGTTTCCTTGCTCAGGGTAATCAGCCGCGGGTCGTTGGGCGGGTCCATGCGGCGGCGGCTTATCTGGGTGAACCAGCGATTTGAGGAAGTGCTCAAATAGCAGTGGGAGGCAAAGTTGTTGAAGCTGTTGGCTGCCGACACCTCAAACCACGGCAGAAAGTTCTCGGTGAAATCCTCTTCGGCCAAGTCTCCCTTGGCCAAACGCGGCTCTCCCATCGCCTCGAGCAGTTCGTCGATTTTAGGATTGGCAGTGCCCAGCCGCGGATAGAAGCGGATCCGATTGATCGGATAGTTGACGCCCAATTCGACAATCGAATTCTGCACGTACAGCCAACTCTGAATCCCGCTGCTTTCGATGTTGCTAACGCTGAAAAACGCCGCAGTGTTGGGGTCGCCGTCAAACATGGGGGCAACCTGTACCAATTGGGTGGAGATATCGCTGCAGCTCCCGCTGGTGGTGATGTTGTTGGAAATGCCGCGGGCAATGCGGGTACGGACATCGGGGTGCGCTAAGTTCAAATCCGGTGGTACGAAAAATGGGCGCATCCACTGCCCATCGGCCGCATCGACGATCTCGTTGAGCGTGTCTTCCCAAGTGGCGTACGCAATATTGGAAGCCACCGGCTGCATCTCAATCGGTGCGCCCGCAGAATCGAGCACCGCGTAGTGGCCCGGCTCAAAGGACAGGGCCGCTATCCAAGCATTGCCGTCCTCGCCGCCGAGTTTGTACACATTGAAAGCGAAGGCCGGCGAGGCGACCAGCGCACTTAGTAAAAGACCAACAAAGAACATATCCCGACCTCAACAACTTTTAAGGGGTGGAGGGCGTGAATGCAACATACTAAAAAAAAACTCGCTATGCACTCTTTTGTCTAGGTTCTATATTAACAGATCCATTTCTAACAGTCAGGTTTTTTTATGCCTTATCGGCTCATATTGGGCATTCTCTGGGGCGTGCTGATGCTCGGCACCGACCTGCTGGCACTTGATACTCTGCGAGTGGGCAACAACGGCAACGTCTCTTGGGCTGGGCAAACCTTCGGCTCAATCGTGCAGCCGCTTCCCGCCGAGTACAAGGTCAGCCGGTTCTTCACCGAGATCGGCAATGTACCGGGCAACGTCATCGACCTGTCCAACCTAGCGGTGGTAAGCCCCCAAGTGCTGGTCAAGACCCTCATCCAAGCACCGCCCGAACTCCTCTCCGGAGAGCTAGCCCTAGCCGAAGAAAAATTACTAGACGCGATCTCGTCCGTACCGGGGACGACGGCGATTACGCCTTCCCAGCGCGAGGGACTCTCCCTGATTCGCATTGATTTTGCAGACGACATTCCCCTCGATGAGGCCGTGGCGCAGGTCGCCGTCGCACTAGCGCCGGTGCGTTCGGCAGGCATTGATCCGCTCATCCTGCCGGTCTTGTTAAGCCCAGATCACGTCGTCCGCGGTGAGAACGTGGCCTTGCGCGCGCTCGGGTGGGGCGGCGGCGTTACGGCACCGGCCATCAAGGACATACCCGCATCTACGCTGGAGGCGATCCTGCTGGAGCTAATCGAGCCGGGTGGGGCCGAAGACGCGTTCGCCCGCAAGGGTGTCTTTGGAGCCTTGGGCACCTTTATCGTCCTCGACCTCGGCAGCCCCATTGGCATCAACCGCATCCGCTTCTATCCGCGCAACACCGTGCAGAGCGCGCCCCAATACCCTTTTCAGACGGATTTTATCCGCCAGTTCGAGTTGCTCGCCCACGACGGACAAAACCTCGTCTTGGACGGCACCGGACGCCTCGTACCCCAGCTCGACGACTTCGAGATGCTGCTAAAGACCTCGGCCAACGAAGAATCGGTAGTGGAATTGGTAATTGATCCCGCCCAGACTGCGCGCTTCGTGCGGCTCAAGTCTACGTCTTCCTTTCCCTATGAACTCGACGAGTTCGAAGTCTTCGGCGAAGGCTTTATCGGCACCAGCCGCTACATCTCCCACGTGTACGACTTGGGCGCGCCGGCCACTTGGGGGAATATAAGTTGGCGGGAAAAAATCGTTGATTTGCGCACCCGCAGCGATCTGACCGACCTCACTCCCCAAGCCAGCACCTGCCGCGTCGAATCCGCGGTATTCGCCACGCCCGAAGCCGTTCCAAGCGACTACGGCGACTGCGGACCAACAGCGCGTTTTACTGCGGACCAAGGTTACACCAACGTGTACGAGTGCTTCCAGACCCACTGCGGCGAAACCGTACTGCCGGGCCGCCAGCAAAGCACGGGGCCAACAGCCAACGAACCCTCGCGCCCGTTGGGAAGCACCAGCGGCATCTCCGAGGTCATAGTCCGCATCCGCACGGGCACCGATCCGACTCCAGTGCTCTACAAGCGTGGCAACGTGCAGCGCGTTTCAGACGACCAACTCGCCACCTCCATCGACTCCCCAGACGAACAGCTCGCGCGCGACGAGTATCTCGACCTCGAGCCCAATCTTGAAGCCGTGCCCCCGCAGGTTTGGGGCAAGGGAGAAATAGGAGAAGACCTGCAAAACTGGAGTCCCTGGTCGTCGCCCCACCAAGGAGGTGAACGGGAAGGCGGCACGCCGGTTTTGTCGCCGGGGCCGCGTCGCTACATCCAGTTTTCCGTCGATTTCCTCAACAGCGAAATCAACGTGACCAAGGCGCTGGAACAGCTATCCATCGAATACTTGTTGCCGCCGATAGCCGAGGAACTCGTCGCCGAGATCTTCCCGCGGGAGGTGGAGGTCTTTGAGTCGGTGGATTTCACGTATGCCGTGCGCGCTAAAATGGAGTTCGAGGGTGTCAAAGGATTCGACACCTTTGAACTGCTGACCGCTAATCGAGTGCTGGGCATCGACAAGATCGAGATCTGGGAACTGCCCGACCGCTTAGTTGCCGAGCAGGCCCTGAACGCCGACATCGTGACTGCTCCCAATGGCCAAACCGCGGTCCAGACATCCGATGGCACCCAACACGCCCTACCCTATACCGTCGAATCCGCAGACGGCGGCTCCTTTGTCATCCAAGCAGTAACCGATCGCAACGCGATCATGCGTTTTCCCCAGATCACCCGGCCAGCCGACGGCGGCCAGATGCTACTAAAAATCAAATTTCGCGGGCGCGTACTGCTGTACAGCACCTTGTTCCGCGGCCAAGCCGTGCTCTCATCGCAGACCGGCAGCATCCAGCGCATCTCCGCGGGCAACGCCGACTTCTTAGGGGAAGGCGACCTGCCCACGGCCTCTGGAATCACCGTGTTGAGCCCAGACATCAACAAGGGCGACCTATTCGGCTCCTTTGCCATCGAACCAAGTGTGTTCACCCCCAATGGCGACGACGTAAACGACGCCGCGACCATTGGCTACGACATTCTCGCAGTGACCCGACCAACCGCCGTAGAAGTGCAGGTCTTTGACCTGTCTGGTCGCCTCGTAAAGCCGCTCTACTCAGGAGCGGCTCTGAGCGGGCACTACGATCACCTGTCTTGGGATGGGCGCGACGCCAACGGCAACCGAGTGCCGCCGGGGCTGTACCTGGTGTCGCTGTCTGTAGATGGCGATGCGCGCCAGACGAGCAGGGTGCGCACGGTAGGCGTGGCGTATTGAAGAGGTTAGCGCACAGTCCCCTGCAACTGCTCCTCCCACTGCTCTCTAAGCTGCTCAAAAATCTCCGCCGAGCGTCCCTCTCGGTAGTACTCGGTAAACTGCTCTAAGTGCTCCACCCCTTTGAGCGTATCTCCCAATACCATGTACAAATGGCCGGCCAGGCGGTTACCCTGATAGTGGTCTGGCTGAACGGCCAAAATGGCTTGCACCTGTTCCATGGCGAGCGCAGCGCGATGCTCGACGATATACTGGGTGGCCAATAGCAAGCGGGCATCGACCGCGTCTGGGGCGCGGGCAATCACTTGCTGCAAATGGGCCTTGGCTTCCTCGGCCTGATCGGCGAAGAAGAGCAGGTGGGCCAAGCGGTAGCGCGCCGCAGCGTGTAGCGAATCCGCCGCTAGGATCTGCCGGTATTCGGCGCGGGCTTCATCCAAACGTTCCAATTGCTCGTATAGCTCGCCCAACTGAAGGCGCGCCTGCAGCGAATCCGGCTTAGCGGCTACGAGTTTTTCATACGCGACCGCAGCTTGCCCCAATTGCCCCAACTGAGCGTGAGCATAGCCAAGTCTCCCGTAGAGATCCGCCGCGTCTGCGTCCTTGGCACCCAGCAAGCTCTCGTATGTAGCGACCGCTTCGGCGTGGCGGCCAGTGCGCAAATACACGTTTCCCAGCGCCAGCCGCGCCCGTGCAACTTCGGGAAAGCGGCGGATGAATTCGCCGTATGCAGCAATGGCCCGGTTGTACTCGCCGCTCCGAGCATACAAAGAAGCCAAATTGAAACGCGCCCACTTGATATCCGGGTCGAGCGTCAGCGCTTGCTCATACGCGGCCACAGCATTGATGGGCAGACCCTTTTTCTCGTACACATAGCCCAGTCGATAGTGCGTGTGGGCGTCGCCCTCCACATTCATCGTCCCTACCCGGAAATTGCACGCGATCGCCAACAGGAATACAGCACCGCAGCCGACGACTAGGTCTCGGTACGCCCCCCGTCGCCATAGCAGGTAGAGCTCCCGGCCGCCATACGCGGCAAATATCAGTAGAATGGGGACCACAGGCAGGCGATAGCGCGCGCTAATAAAAAAGGCTACCACCGTCAGCATATACGCGCCGGCAAACAAGGCGAGCAGCAGGGGTTCGGGGCGGCGCAGCAAACCGTTCCGATAGCTCAGGCCCAATCCCACCAGCGCGAGCGGTGCCAGCAGCCCAAAGGGAAATGCCACGCCGTACTTCCAAAGCAAGACTTGCAGCAACGGCGCGTACTGGCGGGCAAAGTACAAGTCCTGATTGCGGCCAATCTCGTCGCCATGCCAAAACAAATACAACTTGTACAGCAGCAGCTTTAGGTAAGCAAAAGGCTGCTGACGAATAAAATCCCAAGCCTCGGCAAAGAAAAAGCGAGATTGGGCCGAAGGCTGGGTCACGCCGGCCTCCACGCGCGGCCGCGCGGTCAACTCCAGCCACGCCGGCCCCGGCTGGATCGCCACAGTCTCGTCGTACTGGGCGTTGTTGCCAATGTAAAAATTGAGACCCGCGTTGTAAGAAATGAGTACCCAATCGCCGCCCACGTAGTAGTTGCGCAGCGTGACCGGCGCGATGGCCAAAGCGGTTCCCAACAACAGCGCGGCCACCCCCACTAACCGGCCGCGACGCACCCACACCAACCACAGCGCAGCCACCGGCACAAACGCCAGCACATTCGCCACGCACAGCGCGGAAAGGCCGAAGAGGAATCCAGGCAACAGAAGCCGCTGCGGCCGCCCCTCAGCCGCCCACAACAGCGCCCATAGCGCAAGCAGGTTTAACACCAGCGCGAGGGCTGGCGGCAGCAACTCAGCTTCAAAAAAAATGAAAGGTCCGTAGCAAGCGGCTAGCCCGGCTGCCAGATAGCCTACGGCAGGCGAAAAGACGCGCCCCAAGCGGAAAATCAGCAGGCACAGCGTGGCCCCTAGCGCGGCCTGAACCAGTCGCGGCAGGGTAAAACTCGGCTCAAAAAGCGCGTAGAGAGCGCCGAGGAAATGCGGGTAGAGCGGTGGCTGCCAAAAGGGCTGATCGCCGAAGTGGCCGAGGGCCATGGCCGCGGCCGCTTGGGTATAGGTCT
>VXZF01000261.1 GCA_009845645.1 Gemmatimonadota bacterium
ATGATGTCGGCGGAGCGAGGATCTTCGGCGATCAACGCTTCTTTAGTGTCGTTATTAATGACAAAGGCGTCGTTATAGCCAGTAAGAATTCCTCGATAAATCGCTATATCCCACTCTTTCAGTGGCGTTCCGACAGCTTCCATCTTGTCCATAATCGACTGTTCGATGCCCGACAGCGCACTCCACGGCTTTTCGCCCTGCAGACGTAGTTCTCCCCAAAGGGATTCAGCGGGCGGGAAGGATTTATCGGACAAACGGTCCATATCCACGGCCCTGCCAGTTACGCCGTTGTGGCAATGGCGCACTATCAGGATGTTGGTATCAACGATGGCGTTTTCAAAAACATCCTTGCCCATCTCCAGCAGGCGCAGCGGTGTGTGTTGCTCGGAGAGGTAGCGACGCAGGGCTTTACCGTATTCCGCCTTGAGCCAGCTATTGGAGGTGATATAGGCCAGCAAGCCTTGGGGCGCTCTGAGCAGCCGACAGCCGCGCTCGTAGAAAAGCTGGTAGATATCGCCGGTGCGGGCGAAAGTTTCGTAGCCGGTATCCTTGTAGAGCTCGCCTAGTTCTCCGCCGTTTTTCTGCAACTGAATGTATGGTGGATTCCCAATCACCACATCAAAGCCATCGTCAAAGCCGAACATATACTCGGCGTCGAACCAATCGGCAACAGCATTCTGGTCGTAGGGATTCCAATGGGCGATTTTCTGAGCATCTTCAAGGCTAGAATTCAACTTTTCCTCACGTGCCTTGTAATCCTTCCATAGCTGTTTTCGTAGCTGCCTACGGTCCCGTTCCTTCGGAAGTTGAGTCACTTTTCGATCTATTTCCCGTTGTTCTCTCTCTGCCCATTCTGCTCGCTTGAATTCCAATGCCTGCTTCAACCGTTTACGGCACTTCTCTTCTTGGCGAATGTAATGGAGCTTTTGCGGCCGGTTGTTGGCAAGAAAATACTTTTCACGAATCGCTTCGATTTGCTTGCGATTTTGCTGTACAGCGTCGTCTTGGAGCAAAGATCTGACTTCGGATAGCTGCAACCCGATGAGCGTGTTTGCGGCGACAAATCGCGTTTCCAGATTCGGCAGTGGCTTGATGCCGAAATTGTCGGCTGTCTCATATGCGTCCTGTTCAATGGCTAGCGAAATGAAAAAGCGCAGCTTGGCAATCTGGCAGGCCACGGACTGAATATCTATGCCAAATATGCTATTCTGGATTAAGTAGAGCTTACGCCCAAAATCGCCCGAATACCGCTCAAAGGTCTCGCTAATCTCCAGTAACTCAGCATCGCGTTCCTGTTGGTCTTGAGTCTCAAATGCCTTGTCCGCCCTTTTTTGGGCCTGTTCCTTTTGCAGCTTTTGCCAGCATTTGTTCTCAGGGTCAATTCGCTGCAACACCAAGGTCAGCTTGTGCAGTATGCCCATCGGAAAGGCACCGGAACCAACCGCCGGATCTAGCACCTTGATCTCCGCAATCGCTCGCACAATGCCCTCTGATTCGCATTCCTCAAAAAGTTCATTGGCGTCGTTGAATGCGTCTTCATAATCCAGCAAATAGCGCAAACGCTCTTGCCAATACACCACGGCACCATCGTCAGGCTGCACTTTTTTCTCCAACGTCGCCAACAAAACCTCGTCCACCATGTATTCCACCACGGCCCGGGGAGTGTAGTAGGAGCCTGTTTGCCTGCGTGCCGTCTCGCGCGTCTCCGGATTGTAGGCCGCCAGCAAGTTCTCAAAAACCTTGCCGAGCAATTCTGGGTCCAGAGCGACTTCCTGCTCTATAGGCGTGTTTTCCTCTACAGTGAACTTGTAGTGGTTGAACAGAGTAATCAGCCCGTCTTTATCGAAGAACAGCCTGTTGGGAATACTCAACTTTTTGTAATGCACATCGGAAAAGCAGTCAATGCGCCAGCCGCCATAGCTGGTCGCCTCCTCGCTGTCCAAACAGTCGAATAAGCCGCCGTTGATGAACGGAGTTTGGGATAACAGGTTCAGCAGCGCATCGGGGTCGTTGATTTCCCGTTTGTAGCGATACCGCGAAAGATTGCGGTGCGTAGTGTTTCGCACTTTGCTGAAACCGCGTTTGTCGATCTCAGTATTTAGAGTGGCGAAAAACAGGTTTTGAAGCACCGCACGATAGTAGGAATCGCCGCCATCCGGGTCGTAATTTTTTAATAGGTCTGCAACTTGTTCCTCGACGAACAAGTCTCCGGAGATCAGTCTCTTCTCCTTCATAAACCATACGAACAGCAGGCGTGTAATAAGACGGATGACGTGTTCTTCGGCGGTCAGAGTTCGGGCTTCATCGGTGGGGAACCGGGCCTCTTTGACAGCACGGTTAAACCAAGCGAATAGTTCCTGGTAGAACCGACGATTCAGTTCCTCGGTATTCAGTTTGTCCGACCAAGCGGCTAACAGGCCGTCAAAATTGTGTCTCCTCTTTTTAGCGTCCATCCACTCTACGCACTCGGACAGCGACAGTTCGGCCAAAATGTCCAGATGGGCACGGTGGGTCTTGGCAGGGACAATCTCCCGTATCAGCGACACATGGCCCAGCACATCGCGCTTTGGATCGCGCTTGTGCTCGCGACGATGGACAAAGGACAGAGTGAGCCGATGATCGGCAGTTCTAAATAGGACGACAGTTGGTTGGCTCAGGCGCTTGTTGATCTCGCGGGTGAACTGCGCGTACTGGCCGCGAGTATAGGTTATTTCCTTCAGTTCCACGGCGAAGAAGAGAAAGCTCTGATGCTGTTCCTTGTCGAAAGAATCAGCCTCAAATCTAAGCGTTGGCTGGTTGGTCGAGGCGATTTCTTCACTTGTCACCTGAAAGATGAGTTGCACCGATTGGACATGCTTGCGGAATGCCTTTTCCGTTTGGGTATTCTGGTTCTCCGTCTGAAATTCTTGGATAAATTCATCCACACTGCCCGAAAGTTCCAGTATGCGATCACTCCTATATCCAAGGACATCCAGTAGCTTTTTAGTCCCCGATAGGAAATCTCTGGCGGGTATGGCCTTCAGAGCCGGTCGAATCTGTTTCTTTGTTTGAGAATCGTTGCTCATGGGATCTGCTCCAGAGGGTTATATATTGCCATATTTCCGCTCCCATCAATAGTAGTCTATATAATTCATCTCAGCCGCGTAGCCGTTCTCGGATCGGAATGTCACTTGCCAATCGTGGTGTTCAACAGTTTATCTTAACGGGCGGGCTATGTGGTCAGCGTCTTCAGCGCTTGGTAAAATATCCGACGGCGTAGCTTGCTGAGTGCTTGATTCTTGATTTGGCGGATGCGCTCGCGCGTTAGATTCATCATGTCGCCAATTTCCTCAAGCGTCAGAGCCTGGTTACTATCAAGGCCAAAATAAAGCCTGATAACGCGCGATTCGCGCTCTTCGAGAAGCCCTAGGACCGTCTCTAACTGTATCAGCGCTGATTCGCGCAATATGTCGGCGTCAGGGGGAGCTGTCGTCTCATCAACCAAGATCTTGAGTTCGTCGAGGGAACACACCGTGCGATCGCTTCGGATAGTCTCTAGGATCTCTTTGGCTGGAACTTCAAGCTCAGCGGCGATTCTCTCTATGGCTTCTTCGGCCGTGCCTTCAGATTCGGCGTCGATTTCCTTTACGTCTGGCTCACTAGTCCGGTCCTGACTCAGTTTGCGCGCGGCTTTAGCAATATCTTTGAGTAAACTGACTCTGTTGAGTGGGAGGCGCACGATGCGCACATGCTCGGCGAGCGTCTGGAGGATGGACTGGCGAATCCACCACACCGCATAGGTAATGAATTTGCAACCCTTCGTCCCATCGAAGCGGTCGGCCGCCGTAATCAGCCCGAAATTACCAGCACTAATCAAGTCAGAGAGGGGCAGACCGCGATTTTGGTATTTCTTGGCCTCGTTAATGACAAAGCGCAAATTTGCCTGGATCATTTCGTCGCGTGCGCGCATGTCGCCATTTTTGATGCGGTCGGCCAGTTCTGCTTCGCGCTCCCTCGGAAGAGGTGTGGACTCTGCGATATCGTAGAAGTAAAGTCGTAGAGTTTGCTCCTCCCCTTCTGGGAATTTCTTCTCAAACACCGCCCGTTCAAACCAGTCGAACGTATATCGGTAGAACTGCTGGTCGCGCTCTACGGTGTCCAGCTTGGCTTGCCAAGCTGCCAACAAACCTTCGCAATTATGCGGCTTGGCATTGGCCACCATCCACGCGGCGCACTCCGGTAGCGATAGCTCGGACAGAACAGCGAGATCGGCGCGGCGCGGACTCTCTAGAGGAATATTCTTGCTCAACGACGTGACGCGCTCCAGCACATCACGACTATCATCGAGCTTGTGCGGACGACGTCCGATAACAGCGACGGTCAAGCGTGCTCCAGCTCGGAAGAAAACTACGGTTGGTAAGATTGACCTCTTATCGATCTCCCGCGTAAATTCGTCATATACCCCTTGGGGGTAGTTGTCCTCCTTCAGTTCCACAGCGAAGAAGAGAACGCTCTGCTGCCGTCCCTCCTTAAAGGAAGCAGCCTCAAGCCCAAACGTCTGCTGATTAGCTGAGGCAATTTCATCATTTGTTATCTGAAAGGCGATTCGCACAGATTGGACATGCTTACGGAATGCCTGTTCAGTCTTAGTATCTGGTTTTAAGGCGGGAAATTCGTGGATAAAGCCATCTACGCTACCTGCAAGTTCTAGGGTGCGGTCACTCTGATAGCCAAGAACTTCAAGTAGATCTTTAGTCGCCGCCAGAAAATCGCTGTAGGGTATGGCCGCTAAAGCGGCTCTAATGTCCTCTCGGATGTCGGTCGTGCTCATGCCTCTGCAACAATCAGCCAAGTTATTAGCTCAAAATCAGCATTACTCGGTTTTGAGGGTTTATTCGACAATCTGGAGTCGCGCTGACCGTGAATGCCCAGTTGCCGTATCTGCGTGGCTCTGTCCGCCCTGCCGATATGGGCAATCACGGCGTTCAACAGTTTGTCGTAACGGGCCATGTCTTGGCCCTTTTGGGTTTCGCGGTCAAACTGGTCGCACAGCTTTTGCAACGGCTCGGTCTTGCCGAGAGCTACCGATTCAAATAACTCCAGCACCTGCCGAGTATTGGCACAACCGTAGCGGATATACTCGTTGTCGCGGATATAGACCGCATAATACGGATGAATCGGGCTAGCCCTTTTTTCTCTTTTGTCAGGGCTGGCGTTACGCTGACGCAGGAAAAATATTACGCCCGGCTGTGCAGTGTCGCCCTCCCCGTCGGTTACTGCATAGGCCCCATGAGGCATTGCTTCTAGTTCCGCCTTGTTTTGCTCCAAATACCGCAACAATTGGGCAAAAAAGTAATCGAGCGTAAAGTCGCTCATAACGACGCCATCGGACAGCTCGTCTAAGTCCAGCTCCCCTTCGCGCATTTTTTTTAGTTGCTCGTCGCGGAAATTTAGATCCATCTGGATCTGCTCAGACGGGTCTTCGTTCAATGGATCGTCGTCGCCGCTGGCTGTGGCATCCGCCAAGGCCATGCGTGCTTGCACACGACTTTGCAGGCGCAGATAGACCTCCATGTCCTTGGTGGGCCAATAGTTAATCATCCTCACTGACTGGTTGCGACTGCCGATGCGGTCAATGCGCCCGAAGCGCTGGATGATGCGCACCGGATTCCAGTGAATGTCGTAGTTGAGTACGGTATCGCAATCTTGAAGGTTCTGCCCCTCTGAGATACAATCAGTAGCAATCAACAGGTCGATTCCGTTGGTGCTATTGGCCTGCCCATGTGCCCGTGGCGCGAAGTGGGTCAGAATGGCGTTGAAGTTGTTAGGGCCGGAAGCGGTGTGCGTTGTGTCCCCAGAGACCATCGCCATGTTCAATCCCAATTCGCTCGCCAAGTCTCCTAAGTTCTCATACAAGTACTCCGCCGTGTCCTTGAAGGTGGTAAACACCAGCATCTTACGATTGATTCGGCCATCCTTGTCGGTCGTCGGGTGTCGTACCCTGTCCCGAATATGCTCCTTGATCTCTCGCAGCTTGCCGTCCCGTTCCGGCGTGATAACACTGACCCGTTCATAGACTGTCTCCAAGGTCTTCTTATCCTTTAGCAAGTCCTCTTTCCAACGGGGCAGATCCAACTCGCGCAGATGGTAAGGGGTGCGTGCCCGATTGATCTGAAATTCCTCGTCATCTTCCTCATCATCTGGGAGGATATCCGCTCGCTCGTCCAACAGCAGGCTTTGCTCATAGTGGTCTATCTTTTGTAGCAGGTCTTTAATTTTGCCGAGAGTGCGCTCGAGCGTTTCCGTCAGAGAATGGGCAGAACTTTCTAGGCGTTTCAGAAAGTTGACTCGTATCATACCGATGAGGAAGCGCTCGCGATCTGCCTGATTAAACCGCAGTTGCTTCTTTTCGTCCGCCAACCGTTTCTTGGCCTCTGCGCTGGTAACGTAGCTTGACGGCCGGTAGATGGATAAGGCGAACCGCTCGATCCGCTCGGATAAATTTTTATATGAAAGTTCGTCCTTTAAATCCGTCAGTGGGTATCGATTGTTCGGCTGTTGCCGCGTGGGGAATTGGCCGATTCTGTCCATTTCTTCGGCGTAGAACTGCTTGATCTGCCGCCGCGAGCGAGCAATGGAAACGCCGCCCAACAGCTTAAAAAAATCAGCGCCCAATGTCTCCAGTAATGTTGTCTTGTCCTTCTTGCCGCTCTTCTCCGCTTTCGTCTCCCATGTTTTAAACTCCTTTTGCGCCTGCCCCAGCAGAGTGCCAATATGGCCAACGCCTAGGCTTTCCCGAAACACGTCCTCGCGCTTTTCAGTCATCAGGTAAATCTGATTTCGGAGGTCAATAAGCGAAGTGTTGACCGGCGTCGCTGAAAGCATCAGCACCTTGGTTTGGGTACCAGCTTGGATAACTTCTTCCAATAACCGCGAGTAGCGGCTGTGGCGAATCTTACCGTCTTCTTCAAAACGGGACTTGGAGTCATTGCGGAAATTGTGCGATTCGTCGATGACCACCATGTCGAAGTTACGCCATTTGAAGTCTGTCAGATCAATGTCACCAGCTTTCCCACTGCTGCGGGACAAGTCAGTGTGCGATAGCAAGGTGTAGCTAAAGCGATCATCTATGAAGGGATTACCGGCTTGGGCATTATAAACTGGATACAGTGCCCAATTTTCGCGCAATTTCTTGGGACACAACACTAGCACCCGCTCGTTGAGCAATTCAAAGAATTTGATGACCGCTAGCGCTGTGTAGGTCTTTCCTAAGCCTACAGCATCGGCCAAAATACAGCCGTTATGCCGCCGCAGGTAGGCAATAACACTTTTAACTCCATCTTTTTGGAAGTCGTATAGGGTGTTCCAGATTGCGGTATCGTATAGGTTCGTATCTTTTAGGTGGCTTTCGCCGGCCTTTCTCGCTTCGATGTCCTCTTGGAACAACTCGTAAAGCGTTTTATAATAGATCAACTCCGACGCGTACTCTCTGCCTATCCGCGCCAGCGCGTCCAGCACGTCCTTTTTGACATCCTTGGTCAGCGTCTCATCTGCCCACAGATCGTCAAACCATTGTTGCAGTTCGGTGCAAGTAGCTGCGTTTTGGGTTGCCAAGTTGATTTCTACGTTGGCACTCGTCCCGCTGCCTAAGCCGCCGCGAGTGAAGTTGGAGCTACCGACCACCGCTGTGCCGCCATTGGCTGATTCGGTGAGATACATCTTGCCGTGCAGAAAGTTGGACTTGCCAATGGAGCGAATTTTGACGCCTTTGCTGCTTACCCATGCTTCGCATTGGCGGGCGAGGTATTTCTGTTGCAAGGCGTGTTGGGGAGATAGCCCGTCTTCGGTCAGGTTGAAGGCTTTTTGCGCTTTCTCTCCAGGGTCTAACTCGCCGACCGATGCCGGATCCCCAAAGAGGAAGCGCACATCCTTAACACCGCTCAATTCGCATCGCAGGGCCTCGTACCCATAGATGGTGAAATACGCCGAAACGAGGCGAAACACCTCGGTAGCGGACAGGTGCTGCCGCAAATAATCGACAACGCGACGCTGGCGATTGTCTAGGATGTGTTCGTATTCTGCCATATCGGATAGGGAAAGAAGTGAGCAGGCTTTCAATTACTTAGAGCCTATGAGGAAGATGAGGCCCAAGACAACGTGCTTGTACTCGGCAGCATCCATGCTACCGTGCAAGGCGTCGGCCATTTGCCATAGCTTGGCCTCGTAGCCGGTAGTGGCCCCATTGCCGGTCTGCTCACGCTTTGTGTTGGAGAGTGTCTGTTTCTGTCGCGTTGTCGTCATTGTGCTCCGCTTCTAACAGTAGCCTGTAAGGGCGATCATAAAAATCAGCAGAACAGACTAATACACCGGCAGGCTGTTGTCCACCGTCCCGGCGAATTCATCGACGATTGGTCCCGTGTACGGAATTATGGCCCTCGGCGGGCAAAAATGCCCAGCACGGGTTTACCGTTCTTCCTTGTCCATGAACCTCTTTATATTTTTGCCATTACCCAAGGGCGCACATGGACGGAAGCCATATCCGGTCTCGGCGGCTGTGTCAGCAAGCACACGAAGGCCCCCACCCCGGAATTTTCCCAGAGCGGGACCTGTCTAGCACCGTCTCTCTTGTCGGCGAGTGTGTATAGTTTGACCGCGGACTCAGGCCCGCGCTATTAATCGCTTGGCCCCGAGATGGTCAATTCGGACTGGTTGGACAGTTGCTTGCCATCGGCTTGGGATACTTAGCAGGCCTAAGCATGGACGCCCGAAAGCCTGAAAAACGGGCGCAGACGGCGGCCTGAACTTCCCTCCCCCATCTCATACTCCCGATAGGGCCTCGTCGTCTCGGGCTGGGCTACGGTCAGCGCTGGCTTTCGGCTTGCGCTGGGGCGTGGGCTGGTTGGTTGGTATGGTTACGGCTGCTGGCTGCCGGTTGCGGCGACCACGGAGTCAATCGGAAGGTATGAGGACAAGGGGGTGGTTACACTGTAACTCGCTCCCTTGTCCTTGATTGGCGACAAAAATCCACTACACAGGTAACACTCCGCACCGCTGGCGGTGTTTAAGTAATACATCGCCAGATGGTATTACTATGAGGCGATGAATCACTACAAGAGAGGAGGTGAGAAAATGGCTAGATCAAGTGGTAATCGCGGTGGTAGAGGTGGGCACCAAGGTCGTGGTAGAGGCGGAGTCCTAGACAAGGCCGCCCGGGACAACCGGGCTAACCAGATGAACCCCAACAATGAAAGGTACGATCTGGCACGGCAGGGAAACACGCCTCCGCGTACATGAGCCAATAACCGTTTTAGGCAGTACCACAGGCATGGACTGGCTCTGCGACCTCATCGACGAGGCGCAGCCTAAGCCACTTGGCTGATGGTTGCCGCAAGCGCGGCCGCTGAAAGTCAAAGGGAGGCACTACCAAATAACTCAACAGCTTCTAAGCCTGGTACACTACCACTTTGGCAGTTCGATTGCAGTCTCACACTTAGACGGGTCAACGGGGGGCCTGCTCCGTCCTGTCCTGCGGGCCTCGACCTTCCCGGCTCTCCTCAATATGGGCTGGGCTACGGCGTGGGGCGGCCAGGTTCGGGCTGCTCAGCGCTGGCTTTTGGCTTGTGCCAGGATGCGGGCTGGTTGGTTGGTAACCCTACTATATGGGAAGCGAATGAATAAGGCGCTACTTGTCCTACTGCTAACGTTGCCGTCATGCTATGCTATTAGCGGGGACGGAAAATCCGTGTTTGTATTTGATCCTACCGACAAGCACAAGAAGGAAAGGATCGTCTATACATGCTCTTACCGCGAGCCATTCACGCGCCAGCTAAAGATGCACGTATTCCGTGGTCGTGCTCCCTACCAATACAGGCTATTGGGAGAACTGCCAAACGGAATCGAGTTTGACGAGACAGGCCCGACCATAAGGGGAAAGCCGATGGAAGTCGGCATCTTCGATTTGACGTATATAGTCCGGGACAGCGACGGCAAGACGGAAAGACAGTATATCAGGATCGTGGTATTGGGGTGTTAAGTTGCGGATGTATTTTCATCGTTTTCTCCTTGGCAAAAAGCGTGCCAAACTACCCTCCTTTTTCAGTCGGACCCCGTTGACGTTTCGCAGACGCGACGGGGCACAAGCCAACCCATACCCTTCGCCGACGGCGATTTCCCTGCCCGCCCGATAAGCTGCAAACCAGTAGCGCGGCGGCTCCTGCCCATCGTCGCCGACAACCAGCCGCTTGCCGTCTTCCCCCAAGCCAGCCGAATCATCTCCCAATCCGTTTAAGGGCACTCAAGCCTCGCCCACGCGATAGATTACTCCAGGTTGCCTAGCCTCGGCCACGACGTTGAAGTCGCCCTACTTTGGCAACTCGTCAATCAGGCACTCACAGTGCGGCGGTTGTCCGCCATCCACAGTCGGCCACGCGCACCATTGGGCCGTTTAGTGCCTTGGCAAGCAGGGACTCGAGTACGGCGATGGTCTCCGGGGTCACGTCGTCGCGCGGCACCAACCGGCAATAGCCGGTGTCCAGTGTGATGTGCTGCAGCTTTTTCATTCAAGCCAAGCTAGGGCAAGAAGCGGTTGGTGAAGACCGCTGTGGGATCCACCACGCCGTCTTTGATTAGGCCAATGGTCACCATCTGCTCTAATAGCTCCTGCCAGCGCTGCAAGGTCATGCTACCGAGACCGTTCTGTTGCGCAACCGGGTCTAAAATCATGGCGATGGATTCGGCGGCCCCATAGGCGAGAATGTCCATACCCATCTCG
>VXZF01000264.1 GCA_009845645.1 Gemmatimonadota bacterium
CCATCGGCAAATTCCATCGTCACATTGCTGGTGCCTTCGCGCTCCATCCACGGCGTGCCAAAATTGGTGCCCATGTGCATGCCCCGCACGGGTCGCCCCAAAAACCAGAGCAGCAAGTCGATGTAATGACAGCCGTGACTAAATAGCTGCCCGCCGCCCAAGCGCTCTTGGCTCGAAGCCCAGTGATCGGGGGGATAGCGAGTGAGTTGCTCGGTCCAGATCGACACTTGGAATACATCGCCGTACGCGCCTTCATCTAACAATGCCTGCAAACGCTGGACAATGGGATGAAAGCGCATGCAATACGCAATCATCAGCACTTTGCCCGAGGCTGCTGATGCTTCCATCAGTTCTTTGCAGGCGACTTCACTATTGGCCATGGGTTTTTCGAGTAAGACGTGAACGCCCGCATTGAGACACGCCTGTCCGACGGAAGCGTGCAAATGGTGAGGTAGCGCGAGTAATACGGCATCTACCGAGTCTAAAATCTCGCGGTAATCCGTCGCCACACAGGCTCCCGGAAATTGCTGCGCGACGGCTTCTGCGCGCTCGGGAACAACATCGACCGCCGCGGCCAATGCGACCCGATCGCTCAAGGTGTGAAACCGCCGCATGTGAGCACCTCCCATGCCGCCACAGCCGATCATACCTAATTTAATCATGCACCTGTCTCCCTAAGTCAATTGCAACATTTTCATTGGTTATACTGCAAACGATACAGAGGGTCAAGATAATCGGTTGGTCGTTTTGTTTCCGCCGCACCATGCACTGTATATTCAGGGACAGAAGCAGGAGGACAGAGCTTGAGATCGTATCAGGAACCGGCTCGGGATGTTCCCATCGTTGAGGAAACAGACGTGGTCGTCTGTGGTGGGGGACCTGCGGGTGTGGCCGCGGCGATTGCCGCTGCCCGCCAAGGGGTAAAGACGCGGCTGATCGAGTTGCACGGCTGCTTGGGCGGCGTTTGGACCACGGGAGCGCTTAGCTGGATTATCGACTCGGCAAACAAGCCGGGGATCATGGCCGAGATCACGGCGCGGCTAGATCAGCGCGATGCTAGGCGGCTGCGGCACGACGGCGGCAAGAACTACGCCTATGATGTGGAGGAGATGAAGCGGCTGCTCGACGATATGTGTCTGGAGGCCGGCGTCGAGGTTCGGCTGCTGACGCGGGTTGTGGCAGCGGGACGCGATTCGAATAATCGGCTTTCCGTTGTCATCACGGAGTCGAAGGCGGGGCGCGAAGCCTGGCACGCTAGGGCCTTTATTGATGCGACCGGCGACGGCGATCTGGGCGCGCAAGCCGGCTGTGGGTTCGACATGGGCCATCCGGAAACAGGTGCAGTTCAACCCATGAGTCTGATGGCTCTGATCGGGGGCATTCAGTTCGACGCGGTGGAGTCCTATGTGGGCGGGTCCCTGCGCGAGCCCAAAGAGCGCTTGGGGGTGCTGATGAGCGAAATTGGCGTGGCGCCGTCGTACGGCCATCCGACGCTGTTCCGCATCCGCGACGACCTGTTCGCGTTGATGTCGAACCATCAATACGGTGTGACCTGCGACGATCCAGACCGGATTACGCAGGCGACCATCAGCGGCCGACGCGAGGTCCACCAGCAGGTGGCCGCGCTGCGGCAGCTAGGCGGAGTCTGGTCTGGTATCCGCATTGTATCTACTGCGGCGCAGATCGGCGTGCGGGAAGGGCGTCGCATACACGGTCGGTATGAAGTGACGGGAGAGGATCTGCTTGAGGGGGCGCGTTTCGACGACGCTGTTTGCCACGTGACCATGGGGATCGATGTGCATTCGACCGATCCGGCAAAGACCAAGGTGGTCGAGGCCAAGCCGCATCGGTCACAACCCTACGATATTCCCCTGCGGTCACTGATCGCCCGGGACGTGGACGGGCTCCTCATGGCTGGGCGCTGCATCAGCGGGGATTTCATCGCCCATTCGAGCTATCGGGTCACCGGCAACGCCGTGGCCATGGGCCAAGCGGCGGGCGTCTGTGCGGCCCGAGCAGCTCTGACCGGTGCGCTTCCTCATCAGATTGCGTGGAGCGATGTCAAGCAACCACTCGATGCGCTCAACCGGTACGTGCCCACCAAAGAATCGGTTCAGGTGCCGTGACTATTGGCTCGATCCCTACACCAGCATGCGCTGGTCGCTGAGATCCTTGCTGCCTATGGTCTTGCTGATGGTGCCGCCGCGGAATTCCTTGATCTCTAGGTTGTGGAACGCGTTGACGATCATGTACTGGGTCGGCATGTCCTCCCAGCGCGCCGAGTGAAACTCGACCGTCCCGTCGCCTTGCCACAACCCGGTCAGGCGGCTGTTGCTGCCCTCCTCCGGGGTCAGGCAGGCGTAGGCCGCGTCCGCTTCGCCCCAGTGGCCGGTGCGGGGGATGTACTTGTAATGGAGCAGACCGGTCAGCACGCCGTCGGTGCGCGGCGCTGCCGGTGTCGGATAGTCGGTGGGCGCTACCTCGCGCATGTTGGTCAGTTTCATGTCGAGGAAGCGAAACCCCTGCCAGTGCCCTGTGATGTGGGTCTCGCCTCGGCACACGGCCGGTTCCGGCATCTCACAGTAAATCTTCGCGAATCCGAGCTGTTCCCGGCCAGTGAGGATCGGCTCGGTCATGTTCTCCCACAGGACGGTCAAAAACGGTCCCATTGCGCGGTCGCGCTTGCCGGTGTAGGTCGCCGGAAAGGTCACGCCCATAATGTTGTAGCCGCGTCCGGCCAACCACTCGATCTCCTTCATGTGGATCTGGTACACCGTCACCACCGGCTCGCCGTGCAGCGCGAATCCCTCCGGGAGTAGCTCTTCGAGCTGTTCGGCGTTGGTCAGGAAGTTGACCGAGTAGCTGGTGTTCTTGGGGGTGTCGATGCAGTCATACCCCTTGCCGTCGGGGGCGCGCCGCGGTCCCGTCATTGGTCCGAAGTGAGTGGGCATGAGATACATCACGTCCGGCTGAAATTGGTACGCCACGAATGATCTCCTCTCTTGGCTTGATTTATTGTCCTACGTATCGACGAGTCAGGCGTGCGCCATGTCTGTCGTCGCGGGTTATCCATAGGCCATTTCGGGGTGTTTGCCGAGAACGCGCAGGAGGCGTTCGTCGGCGCCTTCGAGGACGTAATCGGGTATGTGATAGTTGAGATAGGGCCAGAATCGCTGGGCGACGAAGCGCTGACCATAGACTTGGTGAAAGAGGTAGCGGACGCGACCCGATGTATTAGGGGCACCGCGATGCCAGGTTTGGCTGCTGAGGAGGTAGAGATCTCCCGCTTGCATGAGCAGGGACGTGGGGCCTTGGCCGTCGAAGGTTGGATTTTCTGGATCGTTGGGTTGTCTGCCTGCATAGTGGCTGCTCGGCACGAATTGGCTAGGGCCATACTGATCTTCGTCTTGGTCTGTCAGGGCGATCTGGAACGACATGCGAAAAACGGGCATCTGCAGACGCCGGTCATGGCTGCTGATATTGTCGTCCGTAATTGGAAATTCTAGGCTGTCATCTAGGTGAAAGCGGTTAATGCCCATATCCCTGCGATTCAAGATGCAGCCCTGCGCCATGCAATGGCACTGTGGGCCGAGGACTGTTTCAGCGATGGATATGATAGGCTCGCGCACGAGCAGATCGCGGAACATCCGGTCGCATTCAAATAGCCGATGGACAACGATGGGCGCTTTGCCATCGAGCTCTGGCCTTATTTTTACATTCCGCATTTCGGTGAAATAAGGTTCGGCAAAGATTTGGTCGACGCGTCTGCATATTTGCTCGCATTCTTCCCGGGATAAGACGTTGCGGATGATGGTTGCGCCGTTTTTGTAAAAATCTTCGAGAATCGGCGCTAGTTCTTCTTCTGTAAAGGGTTTGTGCAATGACATGGGATATTCCTCGCTATATCTAGTTTGCTTTTCAACAACCAATGAGCAGGTGTCGCTTCCAATTCAGAGACTTTCATTTGGATTACTTACCGATTAATCACTCGCACACCATACCATGCGGACTTCCCTAAAGCACTTCAAATCGTACATCGCCTTTTAAGGCGCGATCAAAACTGAACGTTTTTTCGCACCCAGACTTTTCGCCCACGCGCCCAATCACATAGTCGGCAAAGTCGCCCCTACCCTTTTTGTAATCGCCCAGCCCCTGCCAGAGCAGGTCTTTGTCCACAAAATGAAATGAGCGCGTCTGCAAAATGCCCTCCAGCGCGTCGCCAATCTGCGCCCGGCTGTATCCATAGGCCCGATCGAGCACCCATACTAGTTCGCAGACAACGACATCGGCAATAAAATAGATCTCGCCCGCATCCGATCCCGCTTCGATCTCTTTTGCCGCGCGCCGCGCCTGTGCCGCATCGTCCTGCACTAGATAGCGCACCAGCACATTGGTATCCAGCCCCCTCACAGCGCTTTTTCCGCGCCCTCGCGCACCGCGCGATCCATTTCCTCTAGCGATACGGCCTTCTTGGGTTTCGGCAGGATATTCTTTAGGTCTCGCACATCCCGGGTGGCCGGTCTGACGACTACTTCGCCATCGTCTTGGATGATAAAATCCACGCTGTCGCCCTGCTGTAGGTGCAGGTGCTGGCGTATGGCTTGGGGAATGACCAGTTGTCCTTTGGAGGTTAGTTTGGCGACGGCCATCGCGTGATCCTTTCGTTGATTCCTACTTTTTTGAAGACTCCAACTTTACAGTAAGAATCTAGCGAACTCTTCATACTTTGCCAATATGTACTTGGCCATGAACGAGCCTATTCGATGCTAGAGACTGAATGCGGTATCAGCGATAGTCGATCCCAACCGCACCTCGGTCAGGGTCACCGGTGCATTGCCGTCTAAGCGGTTTCGAAAAAGTAGTCGGATTCTAATTCGAGAAAGCTTGCAGCAACTCCCGGAATTGTATAGAAATTATAAAGGGCCTTTCAGGGAACAGGTCAAGCGGTGTCGGCGTCTTTGGAGCGGGCTTGGCTGTGCATTGCGCGGGGCGCTCTTGGTTCAGGCGTTGGTCTTGCTAGAGGGCGGCCCGCTGGCGGCCAGGGCTTGTTTTCGTCGAGATTCATAGGAGGAAAAATGAAAAGGTGTAATTATTGGTTTTTAACGGTCGGCGCACTGCTGATTTTAACACTCACTGCCTGTGATGTGAATATTGCCTCGGAGGTATTATCGTCCTCAGCAACGGACCGAACTATCCATGTAACCGGGAGTGGTTCAGTCACTGGTGAACCAGATATTGCAACGCTCGATGTAGGTGTGTCTGTTGAGCGAGAGACCGTTGCAGAGGCACGTGAAGAAGCGGCAAGTGCGATGACAGCGTTAATAAATTCTTTGAAAGCAAACAACGTTGCTGAAAAAGACATTAAAACGGAGAATTTCAGTATCTATCCCCAGTACGATTATACAGATGACGGACGCGTACTTCGTGGTTACAGAGTAAACAACACCGTGCGGGCGAAGGTCCGAGACTTGGCAACCCTCAGTGATGTCATAGATGATGCCGCTGGAGCGGGAGGGGATAGCATTGTTATTAACTCTATCCAATTTATGATTGATGATACCACACTATTACAAACCAAGGCACGTAGTTTGGCGGTAAAGGATGCTGAAGAGAAAGCACAAACCTTAGCGAAAGCAAGTGGTGTAAGGCTAGGAGAACCTCTTACTATCACTGAAAGTACCTATTTCGAAGGTCCGCCAATCCCGTTTGCGACGGCAGAAGTAGCCTTCGATGATGCCGCGCGTGCTTCCACTCCCATTGCCCCAGGTGAACTCGCTGTCACCGTAACTGTCACTGTGGTGTATGAAATTGAGTAAGGTTTAGGGGGTCAGTTACAGGAGCTGCCAGATGGGCGACGCAGTCTCCGGCTTCCACTCTGCCTGGGTGCCGTTTGCATACCACCGTACCCTCGCCTCGGAAAGTGACGGGCACGGGGGGCCGCGCAGGATTCTCCGGAAACAGGACCTGACCGCACAGATCGCCGACACTCACTTCGTCGCCCAGCTCGGTAGCCGGATCGAATAGGCCTGGTTCCGGTGCATAAGCGTACGCATCGGGGCCGAAGATGTGAAGAACCTGAGGCGTCTCGAGGTCGTCCGGCAGCGCGCCCTTAACCCCTAGGGCTGCCAGCAATCGATCAACCGCCTGTTGCACCAGCTTCACCCCGGACCGCGATACGCTACCCGTGCCGCCGTATTCTCCTCCCAGAGAGATCACGTCCTGCCGGATGGCGGCATCGGGCAATCCTCCCTTATCAGTGCGGTTCTCGAAAACCATTACGTGTGGCACACCCAGCTTGAAAACCAAATCCAAGCTTAGGCGCTTGTGCTCAGAGGACGTGTTGGGGCCGAAGTGGGTGCTGGCGTGCGGTCGGTAGTCTAGGGAGGCCCCGCCGCCGTGGAAGTCGGCCACCACTTCAACCCGAGGCAGCAGATGCTGTTCGACATAGTCCGCAATCTTCCACGTCGGTCCGCCCCCGGGGTCGCCCGGGAAGACCCTGTTCAGATTCCCGGCGTCCAGCGGGCTGACCCGCGCTGCCGCTAGCACGGCTGGCTGATTCAGCGCTGGTATGATGATGAGGCCGCCGCGGATTTGCTTGGGCTGCACCTCTTGGATCAAGCGCGTCAGGACCACTTGGCCCTCGTACTCGTCGCCGTGGTTGCCGGCTGTCAGCAGAACCTGCGGCCCGGGGCCATTGCGAATGACGGCGACGGGGACGGGCAGTACCCCGTAGGCGCTGCGAGTGACTGAATGCGGCACATGCAACCAGCCGATTTGCTTGCTATCGCAGTCAAAGTCGACAGTGGAGATTACTTGTGTCATGTCAAGATAACCGGCTTAGGCAAAGAGGCGCGTGATCTCGTCCACCGAGAAAGTGGGCAATGGTGTCAGGTGGCCATCGCGGCGTAGCTGAAGCCCGAAAGAAGGAGGGCGCACCGTGCCGATGCGGGCTGCGGTTATGTTGGCGTCGTGCAGAGCCGCGAGTATGGCGGCGGCGGAATCGGCTGTGCAACCGATTAGCAGCGCACCCGAGGAAATCACGCCGAGGGGATTGAGTTCAAAGGCTGTGCAGAGATGCGCTGTGGCCGGATTGATGGGTAGCGCATGGTAGTCGATTTCTGCGCCCACAGCGGATGCGGCGGTCAATTCCCACAGGCCCGTGGCGACCCCGCCTTCGGTCGGATCGTGCATGGCGGTGACTCGTCCTGCTTGGACGGCGACTTGGGCATCGCGCACGACGCTGATGCCGGGTGTGTGGAGGAAGTCGGCGCAGGTGTCCAGAAAGGCGGGCGTACAGCCGCGGTCGTGTAGTTGCGCGCGTTTTTCGCGGGCGATGATGGCGGTGGCTTCAATGCCCAAGCCCTTGGTCAGGAGCAGGGCGTGGCTGGGCCGCAAATCCGAAGAGCGCACCAAGCGGTCGTGCGTGGTTTCCCCGAGCATTTGGCCGATGACCAAGGGACGGTCGAGTCCGTAGGTCACCTCTGTGTGGCCGCCGCAGACGGCGATGTCCAAGTCCTCGGCTGCTTGGTGAATGGAGCGGAAAATGGATTCTGCCAATTCGGGTGTGGCGCGTTCTGCGGGGAGGAGGATGGTGCTGAGGAAGAAGCGGGGCGTCGCTCCCATGGCGGCAATGTCGTTGGCATTGACGTGGACTGCGTACCAGCCAATCTCGTCGCTGGCGAAAGTGATCGGATCGGTTTTGGCCACTAGCAAGCGGTCGCCGCAGTCGATGACCGCTGCGTCTTCGCCCACAGTCGGTGGCACGAGTAGGCGTTCGTGGCGGTGGGTATAGGCCGAGAGCAGGCGGCCTAGTTCAGCGGGAGGCAGCTTGCCGGCTGGGTAGGTCTTCACGGGGCGTAGAAGGCGATGATGGCTTGGACGAGAGCGGGGATACTGCTTTCGCTGGGCTGCACGTGAACGGCAAATCCGAGTTGGCGCACGGCCTCGGCTGTGGTGGGGCCAATGCAGGCGATGTGGGTGCGGGCGAATACGGCCTCTGCGCGTTCTGGTCCTAGTACCTGATGAAAATTGTGAACGCTGGAGGGGCTGGCGAAGACGATGAGGTCGAGCTTGTTCTCGGCTAGTGCGGCGGGGAGTTCGACTTGGTCTGGCAGGCGATTTACGTACGTCGTTAGGTGATGAACTTGGGCGCCGCGTGCTGCGAGCGTATCGGCGAGTTCAGTGCGTCCAATGGAAGAGGCCGGCAAGAGGATTTCTTGGCCAGCCACATCGAATGCAGCAAAGGCGCTGGCTAGCGCGGCCTGAGATTGGCGCAGGGGCACGAGGTCGGGGACTAAGCCCTGTTGACGCAGTGCCGCGGCCGTAGCCAAGCCGACGGCCGCTATGCGAGTGTGGACAAAAGCCCGGGCGTCGAGGCCGCGCTGGTAGAGCCGGTCGCAGAAGAAGGCCACGCTGTTGGGGCTGGTGAAGACGACCCAAGCCGCGTCCTTGAGCCGATCTTGGGCCGCATCCACAGCCGTCCAGTCGTCAGGCGGGCCGATGTGCAGGAGGGGCAGCGTTGATACGGCCGCTCCTTCGGCTTCGAGGCGCTGCTGGAGGGGGCCGGCCTGTTCGCGGCTGCGGGTGACGAGTAGGCGGCGGCCAAAGAGCGGTTTGTTCTCAAACCAGTTGAGTTCTTGGCGCAGCGCGACGACGGGGCCGATCGCGATGAGGGCTGGTGAGCGGATTTGCTGGGCAACGGCGCGATCCGGCAGGAGTTGGAGATCGGCGACGACTGTGCGCTGGTCGGGCCAAGTGCCCCATTCAATAGCTGCGGCCGGCGTCGAGGCTGACCGGCCCCGAGCGACGAGATGCTGGCATATACTGGCGAGCTTGCGAACGGCCATGAAGATGACGAGGGTGCCGTCGAAGGCCGCTAGCTGATCCCAGTCGATGGTCGCGTCGGGCTTAGCTGGATCCTCGTTGCCGGTGACTAGCAGGGCGGCCGAGGCGATGCCTCGATGGGTTAGGGGAATGCCCGCGTAGGCCAAGACGCCAGAGGCCGCAGAGACGCCAGAGACGATTTCAAAGGGGATACCGGCTTGCCGCAGGTGCAGGGCTTCTTCGCCGCCGCGGCCGAAGATGAAGGGATCGCCGCCTTTGAGACGGACGACGACATGGCCTTGGCGAGCGCGATCGACGAGGAGTGCATGAATCGCGTCTTGAGAGGGGCTCTTACGGCCACCGCGTTTGCCGACCGCGATTTGCTCGCACGTGTTGGGCACTAGGTCGAGCAAGCGGCTGTCGAGGAGGTCGTCGTACAGAACGACGTCGGCCTCGCGTAAGTAGCGCAGGCCCTTGAGGGTCAGCAGACCGGGGTCGCCGGGGCCGGCTCCGACGATGTACACAGTGCCTGGGGTGGCGTATTCAGCGGACATCAGGACACCTGTAAGAGGTCGTGGGCACCTTGGGCACGCAGGGCATCGGCAAGGGATTCGACGAGGGATTCAGCACAGGTGCGAGGGGCACGCATTTCGGCGCGCAGCAACTGGGTGCCTTCGGGATGGCCTACCAAGCCGTCGAGTGCGAGGAGGTCTCCCTCCATGCGGCCCCAAGCGCCGACGGGCGCGTGACACCCGGCGCGCAGGGTGTGCAGCAAATGGCGCTCGGCTTGCACTGCGACTAGGGTTGGGGCGTGGTTGAGGGCTGCGACGGCGGCACGCTCAGGGTGGTCGGCGCGCATTTGCAGTCCTAAAGCGCCTTGGCCGGGCGCGGGCAGAACCTGATTCAGGGGCAGGTAGCAGCCAATGCGCTCCCGCCAGCCGAGGCGGTTGAGTCCGGCAACGGCTAAGACGACGGCATCGCACTCACCGTGCGTGGCTTTGTCGATGCGGGTGTCTAGATTGCCGCGGATATCTACAATGTTCAGGTCGGGCCGCAGTGCTTTGAGTTGGGCGCGGCGGCGCAGGCTGCCCGTGCCCACTCGCGCGCCATCTGGCAAGTCGGCCAGTGAGGATATGCTGGGACCGATGAGGGCATCGCGCACATCTTCGCGCTCGGGCGTGGCGACCAAGGCGAGGTCGGAGTGCATCTGGGTCGGCAGGTCTTTTAGGCTGTGGACCGCTAGGTCAATGTCCCCGGCTAGCAGAGCGTCTTCGAGGGCTTTGGTAAAGACGCCTGTGCCTCCCAAGCTGCGCAGCGAACCTGTCGTCGCGTCGCCGGTAGTGCGGATGGTTGAGATCTCAACGTCTAGCCCGTCATGCAGCGATAACAAGCGGTCTCGGACCTCGTGGGCTTGAACGAGGGCGAGTTGGCTGCCGCGGCTGCCGATGACGAGTTTCACGAGGTGTGGCCGTAGAGTGTATATAGGCAAGGGAAGATTCCCTCAATGGAAATCTTCCCTTGCCCCAAATACCACCCGTAGTTTGTAGTTGTTTACACGTCGTAGTAGAGAGCGAACTCATAGGGATGAGGCCGCAAGCGGAGGGCATCGACCTCCTCAGTGCGCTTGTAGTCGATCCACGCGTCGAGCAGATCGTCAGAAAATACATCCCCCTGCAACAGAAAGTCCC
>VXZF01000719.1 GCA_009845645.1 Gemmatimonadota bacterium
GGCCCGTGTACCAACACCAAGCGGTCCTTTTCCGGTGCAATGCGAGCGCCGAAGGAGCGCAAGGTTTTGACGTGACCGAGGCGATCTTCAAATACAGTCTCGCGGATATAGCTGTCGCCTTTGGCCATGCACGCCAAGGCCGTCATCCCAGGCTGCAGATCCGTTGGGAAGCCGGGATAGAAGGTGGTTACTACGTTGATCGGCGACAAGGTTTCTGGCCCGCGCACCCGCATCCACTCCCCTTCCTCTGTCATCTCGACACCCATCTGCTGTAGTTTGGCTTCAAAGACGTACAGGTGATCGCGCACTACGCCCTTGAGGGCAATGTCGCCGCCGGTAATTGCGCTCGCCATCATCAGGAGGCCAGCGTCGATACGGTCGTACATGATCGTGTGCTCGGCACCTACTAACTCATCAACTCCCTTGATATGCACCTGCCGCGTACCGACCCCTTCGACTTGGGCACCCATCTTTTTCAGGAGCGAAGCGAAATCGACGATCTCTGGGTCGGAAGCCGCGTTTTCGATTGCGGACTCGCCCTCTGCTAGGCAGGACGCCATAACGAGGTTTTCCACCCCAGTATGGCTGGGCAAATCGCAGTACATAAAGGCACCGGATAGCTGCTTGGCCACCACGTCGATGCCGCCGCCGTTGACGCCTTGGACCTCGGCTCCGAGCCGGGCAAAGCCGCGATAGTGATAGTCGGTCGGCCGCGAGCCAATCGTGCAGCCGCCGACCTCTTGGATCCAAGCGCGGCCAAAGCGGGCCAACAGCGGACCGACGAAAAGCAGCGCGCCGCGAAAGCGCTTGGTCAAATCCTCGGGCAGCCGGGTTTCTTTGACATCGCGGGTGTCTAGGACGGCCACTCCCTCGGTTGCGTCGTAATCGACGCGCGCGCCGAGCCGACGCAACACTTCTAGGGCCACCAATATGTCGTTGACCGGGGGGACCCGGTGCAGAACGGTTTGCCCTTCGGTGGCCAACAGCGATGCGGCCAACATGGGCAAAGCGGCGTTTTTGGAGCCTTGGACCTCGACCTCACCTTGGAGAGGACGTCCGCCGCGTACGAGAAGAACTTCGGTAGAACTCATTACTACTCCTGAAGTTAAGAGAACGGGCAAACACACCAAGGGGAGGGGGATATTCCAAATGTAACATTGGGTATTCAGTTCGTCAATCACCCAATGCTCTGCTTGACAGAGGGGAGCGCGACTCTATATTCCACCAAGGACAAAATTGTCTCTATCACGCCAGAAAGGAATTTCAATCATGGCTGAAGCCCCTCACATCGTCGCCTATCTGAAGCCGGTTTGCGGCTGGAGCAATAGCGTGCGCGCTACCTTCGCCAAATACAGCTTGGCATACGAAGACAAAGACATTATCAACAATCCAGATATTTACGCTGAGATGGTGCAGAAAAGCGGCCAGCCTCTCTCGCCCTGCGTCGAAATCAACGGCCAGATGCTGGCCGATGTCGATGGCGATGAAGTCGAGACTTGGATGCTTGAAAACGGAGTCGTAGAGCCGGTCTCGGCCTAATCGCGCATCCGGCTCAACAAGCGCCGCATGCCCTCGCACAGGTTGGGCTGCTCGTGGTTGAGCGGCCCGCTCGCCGCGCGGCGAATTAGCGTCAACGCGCCCCATAGCTGGCCGTCGCCAGCCTTGAGAGGCAATACGTAGCTAAAGCCGATAGATCCGCATTCAGCCCCCTCCAGCAGGAAGCGCACCACTCCTGTTGGTAGGGGGCTTTCTTCGTCGGCACTGGCCTGTCCCACTAGTAACAACGCGGAGGGACCGATCCCGTCTTGATCGGCGAAGGCGCGCATGCCGTCTTGTTCCAGCACCCGCTGCAGAACCTCGGCTCCTGCGCCAGCCGTGTGGACTACCCCTTGGCCGGCGCGCTCGTATACAATGGTGTCTGCCGCTTCAATGCCCAGCAGCAAATCCATGCCTTGGATCACGGCTTCGTCTGGCGACATGGCCTCAAGCGATGCGACGATGTGGGGAGGAATGGTAGCGGGTTCGGGCATGTTAAACGGGATGATCGAGACGGGCATGGCACATCCTTGACAATGCAAATGAGGGGGCTTTAATTTTAATCTTTCTTCTGGTGGCGCTTTAGCTCAGTAGGTAGAGCAGGAGACTGAAAATCTCTGTGTCCGCGGTTCGATTCCGCGAGGCGCCACCACTATTATAAACAATAAACAGCCTCTTAGCTTGCACAAGCTGAGGGGCTGTTTGCATTTGTGCGGGTTCATCGGGCATTGTCCTCCACTACCCTGCGCTTTATTTGTCCCCAGCTTGCGGACTGCACTGCCGTGGCGGGGAGTTCGCGCGCAGCGCAGCGAAATCCGACGATGATATAGGTCACTGAAGGCGGCAGCCCACCGCGGTCGGTGGTGCGCAGGCGATACGGGTCGCTGCTCATCGACCCGCCCCGCAGCACTCGGCTGATTCCTGCATCCGGCCCCTGCGGATCGCGCTCAGTGCTATGTGCGTAGTAATCCTCGCCGTACCAATCCATCACCCACTCCCAGACATTGCCCGCCATGTCGTAGGCTCCATACGGAGAGATCCCGCGCTGGTAAGAGCCTACCGGGGCTGAGTCGAAAAAGCCGTCGCTGTCGTCGCCGCGGCAGCAGCCTTCGCGGCCGTAGTTGGCCCGGCTGCGGTCGATGGAATTGCCCCAGGGATAGATGCGGCCGTCGATTCCGCGGGCGGCCTTTTCCCACATGGCCTCGGTAGGCAACTGCATGCCGGCCCAAGTGCAATAGGCGCGGGCACCGTACCACGAGACTTCGGCGACCGGCCGCTGTTCGGTGCCGGGAATCGGTGCGTATCCCGCGTCGTTGTAGCGAATCTGCGCGTCGGGGTCGCGCAGATCGAATAGCAGGTGCCCTTTCCCATCCGCGTTGCGGCCCATGTCGTTCAAAAAGGCGGCGTACTGATCGTTATTTACTTCGAAACGGTCGATGTAGAAGTCGTCGAGATGGACTTGGTGGACCGGCTGCTCGTCCGCCCGTCCCTCAGCCGATCCCATTCTAAAATAACCAGCGGGGACGCGGGCCAACTCGTGCATTGTGCCGGCCGGCGTCTGCACCTGGACTATCTCTTGGGCTAGAACACCCGATGCCCATACCAAAAAGCACCAGAATGCACTGCTGCGCGCCATACCGCCTCCGCTTACACGACTTTTTCGCCGCGAACTGTTGATTTACCTTTCCTACATACATAATTGCCATCTCCCGTTCTAGCAAAAAAGAAATTGGTCTCTACTCATCGCGAGGCGCTGTCGCTTTTTAACCGCGACGTGCGCCTAGTGCTTTTCAGCCAAGCTCTGATCGGCTTTACGATCTTCGGCGGCGTCTATACGGTCCTGCTCAACCTCTATCTCCTGCGCTTGGGCTATGGCCCCCAATTGATCGGCCAAGTCAATGCCGTTGGCGCGCTGTCGTTTGCCTTTTTGAGCATGCCCGCGGGTCTATTGGCCAACCGCTGGGGCGCGCGCCGGAGCATGATCGTTGGCATGATCGTCGCCGCCTTCGGTTTTGGCCTGTTGCCCCTCGGCGAGTTCGCTCCCACCTCCGCACAGCTAACCTGGATCATGGGGGCGTATGCCCTCGGCGTCCTCGGCAATACGCTCTTCCTCGTTTGCTCGATTCCCTTCCTGACGCTGATCTGTCCGCCGCGACTGCGCAATCACGTGTTCTCGACGCAGGTGGCGCTGTGGCCGTTGGCGGGTTTTGCCGGCAGTCTGTGCGGAGGCCTGCTGCCCGGCCTATTTTCTGCGCTCCTCAGCCTGCCCGAAGACCATCCGGCCCCCTACCGCTATCCGCTGCTGCTAGCCGCTGGCGTGCTGTTCATCAGCGCTGGCGCTATCGCCGCCACCCGCTCCCGTCCGCCCAAACCGCCCGCGAGGGAACGCGGCGAAGCGACGCCTTTCCCCTTGGCCATCATCCTCGCCTTGAGCTTGGTTACTTTCTTGCAGATGGCTGCGGAAAACAGTCTCCGCATCTTCTTCAATGTCTATATGGACGACGGCCTCGGGGCCTCTACGGCGCTGATCGGCAGCCTGACTGCCGGCGGCCAGCTTCTAGCCGCCTGTACTGCGCTGGCCGCTCCTGCGCTCAGTCGGCGTTTTGGTAGGGTACCGGTGATTACCGTGGGCTCTGGGGCGATGGTGCTGTGCCTCATACCGCTGGCCTTGGTTGCCCATTGGGCAGTGGCCGGAGTCGCCTGTATGGCCCTAGTCGCTCTCAGTTCGATCCGCCGCTCGGTCTATATCGTCTTTCAGCAGGAATTGGTCCCCGAGCACTGGCGGGTGACTATGAGTTCAGCGCTGACTATGGCCTACGGCATCAGCATTGCCGGCGTTTCGCTCGGTGGCGGTTGGATGATCGACGCGCTGGGGTATCGGGCGTTGTTTTTGAGCAGCGCCGTGATTACGGCCACGGGTGTACTTTACTTTCAGGGGTACTTTCGCATCCCGCGCGGCGAGTACGCCAAACGGCTGACGGAAAAAAGTTTAGACAAGGACGTATAGGGCGGATGAATTGAATCGTATCGTGCAGGTCAGGCTCATTTTGACGGCGGCTAACTCGGACGAGTCGTGCCCTGTCGGCCTCGGGGGATACTTAGTAGCCGATGGCGATGGTCCGTACGGCCCTTGTACTCCCGGATTCGGTGCCTAGATCAATGTAGATGATATAAATGCCTGGAGCGACCAACTCCCCGCTCTGGTCGAGACCATCCCAATATCCCTCCAGCACTCCCGCCTGAACCATCATGCTTATATCGGTTACAGTGCGTCCTCGCAAATCTGTGATGACCACTTTTGGCTTGGGATTATCCACCTTTAGAGCGACGAAGCTGATGTGTACCTGATCGTTGATGCCGTCGGCGTTAGGGGTACATACCATGGGGACTACGGTGATATCGGCTAATAACCGTGTTTTTTTTGGCAAATCCGGCAGCAGCAGGGTATGGGCATCGCGTTCGGAGTCGGCAATTTCCTGCCATACGCCAGGGAAACGCGAGTTACCCACGGCGGCTTCGATCCGGGCAGCATATCTGTTAACACGCGCAGAAAAATGCACGGTCACAGAATCGCCGCGAATGGCGCATGGCCAAGTAAAAAGCAGGATCGAGTCGCCTTGCACCTCGACGCGCTGCGGTGGGCCGGCTGCCGTCTCGGCACGAGGATTAAAAACGCGCATACCCGTTTTAAGCTGTAACATATCGAAGCCTGGATCCTCCCTGCTCGGACGCGGCCACAATTCGTAGCGAAACTCTGTCTCCTCGTTTACAGGGACTCTGCGCGGCAGCACGCGCCCACTCACATCCTCCAACAGCGGATCGCTGTACTCGATAGACAGCCAGCGCAATGCAGGTGTTTGCTGGGGATCTTCGCTGATCAGTGCCAATTCCAATTGCAAATAGCGTCGTGGCGTCGCCGATAGGAAGGACTGGCCAGAAGTGCTGTATGGGCTGCTCCACTTGTCCCAACTATCGTTCGCTGATAGGGTAGTATCGATTCGCCCTTTGAGCACCTTGGGCCAACTGTTCCATATATGTTGGCTCACCGGCTCTCCTCTGCGATTGCGGAAGACGTATTGGACCCGCAACGAATCGCCCGATCGCGAACGCAGCAATAATCGGGTCCCCGGGGGAGTGTCGCCATCATAGGAGATGCGGCGCACGTATTTTCTGTGCTCGCTGGTCGCCTCTCCCAAATCGATGAAGTCCGAGTGTAGGACCACTTCGGCAGGATAACCTGGCGCAAAGAGCATGACCTCCTTCAGCCATGAACTCCAGCCTTCTTTGTCTAACACGTGCCAAAACAGGTAGCGAATTTTGCGCGCTTTGAATAGGTAGCGGAACTTGCTCTGCCCCAACTCGCTATACCCCCTATTGAACTGGAGGTCGCCTTCGTGGAGTAGCGGTTCAAAATCCGGCTGATCAGCAAAGGTGCGTCCGCCTGCCGAGGCCATCACGGCGAAACCTGTACCCGCCGAGGCACCAGCGAAAATCCGCTTTTGCCAACCAAGGAAAATTTCGTTGACCCAGAACACTGCACCCAGATCTAGTTGCCACCACATATCTGTTTCACGCACATTGCCGCTTGTTAGGTCAGAGCGAAACGGTTCGGAGGAGACGATGGCATAGGTGTCCATGTCACCATCGACCATATCCTGTGCTTTGCGCACCAAGCGACCGCTAGAGAGCGAACCGCCGCGCGCGGACAGATTAGTGACGAGGTTGTCACCGGCCGCAATGACTTCCACTTCGGCCAAGGCCCCACCGACAATTTTTTCGTCGGCCACTACGCGCACGTACTGTACGACGCGATAAAGACTTTCGCGCTCTTCGTCAAATCCAGATGAGCCTAGTGAGCGCGTGACCGCATCGTCCTTATAGCTCGGCGCGATTCGCACTAGGGTCCGCTCGTTAGGCAGGGTGGTGCGGTACACTTGATGGAAACGGAACTCGTCTTCGCTGTCGATGGCGCGCTCGCCGTCGGCAACGAAGACGCTGAACTGCCTGAAGGGGCGCGTGTCGCCGCCTTCAGCGAAGCGCAAGCGCAACTCCTGCGCTAGCACCGGACGCCCTAGATCAACTTCCAGCACCCACTTCAATACGTCGTCGAGCGGATCGGGACGCCAAAAGGTGGTCGCGTCGCCGTCAATGGCCAATTCGGCCTCTTCCGGATTGGACCCAGCCCACCAGATGCCGCCTTGCACCCGACCCGCTTTGCGAGTGAGGTGGCTAAAAGAGCTAGCGTTGCGTATCGCGTCTATCTCGCGACGGAAACTAGTTAGGCGCAATCCCGAGGAATCGATCTGCACCATGCCAGCCGGCCAGTGCCAAGTGCTCCAACTTTCGCGGTCGGTAAAAGTCAAGGTCTCGGCAGTTGCAGATAAAACCCACCAAGTTAGGAGCCAAAGGACGAAGAACACGCGACGGTTCATGATCAATGGGCCACAGCCACTGTCCTGGTGCGCCGCACGATTCCTTCTTGCGCTTGCAGGACGATATTGAGCAGATAGATGCCCGGCGATAGTGCGTTGCCAGTACCGTCACGCCCATCCCACTGTACCGTTTGCGGGCCGGCGTCTTGCAACCCTAAGTCGATGCGGGCAACACGCCGCCCACTCAAGCTGTATATAAGCATCTCCACAGGGACGGGTTGGGTCAGGCGCAGAAGTCGGTATCGCACTTGCAGGCGATCATTGGCACCATCGCCGTTGGGGGTTATGACCGCCGAAGAGAATTGTAGTGCCCCGATGTGGACGACCGGTCCACCAAATCCGTAAACCGTGAGACTATTGCTCGCGACTGCGGCGGAGGCATCCCCCTCTTCGATCCTCTGCGGTACACCTCTTTCTCCGCGGACAAAGACTTCGCCGACAAACGAGTTGGCCAATTGAAAAATTTCGGTGGAGAACACAAGGCGCAAGGGCACGGGATGCGACGGTGCCACTCGCTGCGGTAGATACACTACCAGAGAGCCATCCCGTTGTACCACGCTGTCGGGGCGCACTGTTTGCAAGGACGCCCCCATATAGAGTTCGTGTAACTCCGCACTAGCCCCCAAGCGTAGGCGAACCGCATCAAAACCGCGTTCCCCACCGTCGAACACGGTACGGATATCGCAGGTGAATCTCTGGGGCTTGCCCAAACCGACTTGGACGCGTTCGCCTCGTGGGATTGGTACCGCCTCCAAGGCGACTTCTCCCACGACGCGGTTGGCTAAGGGGGACGCCGTTTCAATCCACAGCGAGTCAAGACGCACGAATTCCTCATAAAATTTGCTCTCCAAGACGGCGCGCACCTGCACGTAGCGCCCCCGTCGCAATGGACTTTGCGAGTTCGAGACGGCAGGCGACCACGGGGTCCAGTTTTCGGTGTCATAGGCGATGGAGGCGCGATTTCCCGGCAGGTTATAGAACGGGTGGGGAGACTCTCGTAAGTTTTCGTAGCGCGAGCGCGAAATGACAAGTTCACCACCCGTTTTACTGTACTCGTGGTAGACGTCTGGATCGGGGTCACGTCCACTGCGTACTTCGATATGCAAGCTAGTACGCGCTTCTTTCGTGAACACAAATTCCCCATTTGCCGCACGCAGCCCTTGTGCCGTCCAAAACAGACGCCCGAAATTCACCTCGCGCAACAGATCGACGATGCGCGAGACGTAAACGGCCCTCCTCGGCACGCCCTCGGCAAAAAGCGCCCACTCGGCAATCACCCCCGGCAAGAGGCCGCTACTCTGGCCGAGTTGGAGCGGAAGGTCGTCGAAAGTGTCTGTCAACTGCGCATCGCGCAATGCAGGCAAGCGTTTAAAGCGCACAAAACGCGCGTAGCGACGGGCAAAACCCAACTCTACCCGGGACGAAAAATTGTCTTTAACGCGGACGATAGTCTCGGGAAGTGAGTGGTAGTGATGGTTTAAAGTCTCTGTGGCCAGGACATCCGCTTTCTCCTCAGCTATCGAAACTTCGAAGCTCGGCACGATATAGTCGAGGATAGGCTCGCCATCGAAATCCCGGAAACCCCTCGGCGGGATCCAAAAAGCCAAGCGCCCCAGCGGCACGGGTACGGTCAGATCAATGGTGTACCACTCCACGTCCAATCCCGAGCGCGTCATCGTACGCGCATCCTGTTCGGAGACAGGTTGGCTGTGAGTGGATTCTATGCCATCGACGAGATGGAGCACTTCAGCGGCGGAAGCAGGAAGCAGGCCCACGTCAGCAGCGCGCCAGATACGCGGCGAGACACCGGGAGAGTAGTCGAGTTGGGTCGGATTTTTGCTGGTGTACCAGCGGCGGATATAAGAGAGGACATTCTGGTCTGGCGTGAAAAAGACGGGCTGTATAGAACTAGGATGACTCTCGTAGTCGATAAAGGTCGTTAGTGAATCTATGGAGTTCCAAGCGAGGCCGCTGCCGCCCAGTTTCCAAGTCTGAATTTGGGCAGCGGATGGAATCGCGCAGAGGGACGTGCAAGATAAGACAAGGAGGGGATAAACGAAGAGGGACCGTAGCCACCAGCAAAACAGACCATCCACGCTATGATCTAAACGCAAAGGATTTGGCATTTCAGTCCTTGACATAAACGAATCTAGGAAGCTTGTGCCTCTAGGTCAATCTATAGAAGTCCCGCAGTGATAGTAGCAATGGCGTATATCGGCCGGATCACCGAAACAGGCTTGCGTCGCATCGTCGTCTCAGCCGTGCGAGCTGATCTGCGAACTTGGAATCTGCTGCGAGATTGCAGGATTCGTGCGGGTCTTTGAACAGGTCGTACAGTTCCTCATAGACGGGCTGCTGCTCGTAGTAGCGAATGTATTTCCAGCGCTGCGTGCGCAGGCCTTCGCTCTTGGGGATGTCGGCGCGGTCGAACCGGTGCTCGCAGAAGAACGCCTTGCGCCATTCGGCTTCTTTGCCGCGCAGCAAGGGGACGAGGGATTTTCCCTGCATTCCGTCCGCAGCGTCCAAACCAGCTAGCTCGAGGATGGTTGGCGAGACATCGATGTTGAGGGCCATTTCTTCGCGGACGACGCCTCGATTGCCCTCGTCAGCCCGTGGGTCGAAGACGATCAGGGGAATGCGGATTGACTGTTCGTTCAACTGCCAGCAGTCGCTAAGCCCGCGATCGCCGTAGTACATCCCGTGGTCCGAGGCGAAGATCACGATTGTGTTGGCGGCTAACGATAGTTGATCTAACGCCGTGAGAATTCTGCCGATGTTGCGATCGACGCCGCTGACCATTCTGTACAGTCCGCGCATGTTCCGCTGGTAGTCTTCAGGCGTTGCATAGCGGGCCTGCCACCGCACGCGACTTTCCGTCTCGCGCAGGAATTTTGGTAGCCGCCTGAAGAAGTCGGGATGGGCGTTGAGTGGCTCTGGTATCTTCGCATCCGCGTAGAGTGGATCTTCAGTAGCCGGCCAGATGTAGTGGCGCGGGTCGTTGTCCTGCGCGTGCGGCGCATTGAAACTGACGGAGAGGCAAAACGGCTGGCTGGAATGGGTGCATAGGAAGTCGATTGTTTTGTCGCCGGTGATGTCGGTCAGATGGCGCACATGGCCGTCAGGCTGCCGGATCTCATACCCGTCTTCAGTCCAGTGTTCGTAGTTGTCGAACGCGTCAAACATCTTTCCTATTGCGCCCTCGTCTGCGAGGGAAGGGTCGATTCCTTTTGCGGCAATGCCGAACTTGCCGATCAGCCCCGTGCGGTATCCGGCCCTTTTGAGAGCTGCCGGGTAGGAGCTGTCGGTGAACGCGCTTTGCAGGGGCGGCGTGAGGAAGGTGAAGCGGTGGCGG
>VXZF01000370.1 GCA_009845645.1 Gemmatimonadota bacterium
ACCCAAAAAAGACAAAATCATACTTCTCGGTCGGCCACCACTCGAAAAGATCCGCTACCACGTACTGCACCGGAGCATTACCGATCTTGGTGCGATTGATTTCAATCGTCTCGGGAGAAGCATCTATGGCCGTTAGATCATCAGTACCCTGCACCAGACATGTCGTCCACAATCCCGTGCCGCAAGCAAGCTCAAGACACTTGCCAAATGGCCTCTCTTGTTCAAGTGCCGATCGCACAGCATCCAATTCTGCCTGCCACTGGAATTTGTGCTCGTCGCCCCGGTCGTATCGCCCCTGGCGCGAATGCCACTCGTCATACTCGGTAGCTCGCGCCCGGTAATAGGCGACTTGCTCTTGCAAAATTGATCTGTCAACCATAGTTTGCCTCCCAACTCTTTATCGAAGTTTAAGAATTTGCTACTCGTTTAGGCCCGCGCCGTCACAATCGGTTGAAAATAGCCAGACTGCTCAGGTCCATGCCATGCGACCCTTGCAAATCCGGCTGACTCCAAGGCCGCAGTAAGCTCGTTGCGTCTTATTGCTCTGTAGCGAGGCCTAATCTCCTTCACCCGCCATTCTCTCGATGCCCGATTCATTACAAAAAGCCGCAATAGATAGGTATCTGCTTCCTTGGACCAGTCCCAGATCTGAAACACTATTACTTCTTCCTCATGTGTACCGCCGGGATTCATAACTATATACGATGGTTTCTCCGCGAGTAACCGATCGTAATCGCGAATACTGGCAACAAACAATCCTTTGTCCGTCAGTACGCGCCGGATGTTTCGGAGAGCAAGCGTTAAATCTTCATCAGTTAAAAGATGTGGTAAAGAATTGTCACAGCTAATCACTACGTCGAATTGCCGGTCAAACACACATTCCAACTCGCGAATATCGGCAACCGCGAATCGCACATTTAGCCCCCGCTTGGCTGCTTCTGCTTCTGCCCGTGTGACCGCCTTCGCGCTGAGATCGGACGCAAAAACTTCGTATCCTCGCTGCGCCAAGCCAATTGCCTGAGTGCCGATTCCGCATGAACAGTCCAAGACAACCGGTACACTCGCTGAAGACTCACATTGAATCAACTGATCTAGCACGGATGCCTGCCGTTCTATTCCCGATTCCCAATCTGCGTAAACGTGATGGTAATCAGCAGCTAGATCGTCGTAAAAGCGTTCGACAGATTCACTCACCTTTATGATTTCTTCTTGACTGAATACTATCTTCCGTCCGAGAACTCCACATAATCAATTTCCAGCGGCTGCTTGATCAGCCTCTCCAATTCCAGCAGATCCGCTCGGTCGTCCGGCACATCCTTCTCCATAATCCCATCTGGATGCACTGTCACCGTAGTCGTCACTCCCATAAATGCCTTCTCTGCAGTCGTCCGCGACACCTGAATGCCGTCTTCTGAAATAGCCATGCGAGAATGTGCAATACGTCCCTCGCCAATAACCCGAAAGAGAAGAGCCAACACGCCGGACATTGGACGCCCTGTAACCCCCTCAATCTCATCGTACACAGCCCAATCCCCAAAATCCAACAAGCGATAGGTCATTACCTGCCAATTAGTCACCTTAAAACGCGGCGTCGATAGTGTATCCAAGTACGAATACCGGTCTGGCTTGCCCGGCCCGTCCTCCCAGCTAATCCGCACATTCATAGCCAGTTTCGGCATCGGCCCTTCCACCACTTCTCGAATGACTCGATCTAGCCGATATTCCACTTCCATATTCTGTCGGTGTTGATAGCTCAGCAGCGCAAACTGCGGTGCTGTATGCTCCGTCTGCCCGGTCACCTGCAAAAAGCCCGAAACCAATCCTCATACCCGATAAACAGCGGCAGTCCATCTGGATCGCGTTCCCTAGCTTGCCGCGCAAGATACAACACCGCTTCCGCCTGAAATCGCGCGCCATTAGTCGTCGCGGTAGGATCGTAATCTCCATGCTGACGCATCGCCGCCAGCACCTCCGACCGATCCACCACATTATACGCTCCTTCTGCACCTGCCAGTGAACCGGGTAGCAACAAAAAACAGAGGACGGTTGCAATCCTCAATCTCTCGCCGACATTACCTATCGCTCGGGAATTCCACATAATCAATTTCCATTGGCTGCTCAAGCACTCTCTCTAGTTCCAGCAGATCTGGACGACCATCCGGTACACCCTTCTCTATGATCCCATTGGGATAGATCGTCACCGTAGTCATCACTTTCATAAACGCCTTCTCGGCTCTCGTCCGCGACACGTGAATGCCGTCCTTTGCAATGGCTATGCGAGAATGTGTCATATGTCCCTCGCCGATGAGCCGAAAAAGAAGAGCCAATACACCGGACTCTGGGCGCGCTGTAATTCCCTCAATCTCATCGTAAACAATCCAATCCCCAAAATCCAACAAGCGATAGGTAATCACCTGCCGATTGGTTACCCTAACAGCCGGCGTCGAAAGTGTATCTATGTACGAATACCGGTCTGGTCTGCCCGGCCCGTCCTCCCATCTAATCCGCACATTCACGGCCAGTTCCGGCATCGGCCCTTCCACCACCTCGCGGATGATCCGATCTAGCCGATAATCCACTTCCATATTCTGTTCGTAGCGATAGTTCAACAGAGCGTACTCTGGTGCTGTGTCCTCCGTCTGCCCGGTCACCTCCAAAAACGACCGAAACCACTCCTCGTGCCCAATAAACAGCGGCGGGCCGTCTGAATCGCGCTCCCCAGCTTGCCGCGCAAGAGAAAGCACCACCTCTGCCAGCCACGCGCCATTGGTCGTCGATGTTAGTTCATAACCACCATAATGCTGCCGCATCGCCTCCAACACCTCCGACCGATCCACCACATTATAGTCTCCTTCTGCACCTACCAATTGATCTGGTAGTGACAAAAGACAGAGGACGGTTGCGATCCTCAGACTCCCAACGTATTGAAAGCTTGTCATAACCTATATCCCGTCTCCATAAAAGGTGAGTGATCTATGGGTCATTGACGTGCAGATCGTCAAAACGGCAATTGCAAGATTCCTATTGCAGTAGTTCGCCCGGGATGCGCGAGCCGGGATATTCCTTTTCTGGATCGCGCTCGGCAATGATCGCTGGCACTTCATAGGTCCAATAGGTGGGTACCGTCTCCGGCCGCCGGTGCCAAGCCAATACCAACGTGCGGCGTTCGTCGGTCTGGTTGCGATACGCCGAGTGCAGCACGCGGGCATCGGCCAGCACCAAATCGCCGGCCTTGACGCAGACATCGACTTGGTCGGGATGGTCGCTGAACATGGTCGGGTGGTCTTCTTCTATGAAACGCGCCCCTTGCTCGTGGGCCGGCACCATTTCGTCGTGCAGAGGGATGCGCTTGTGGTGCGTGCCAGGAATTACTTTGAGACAGCCGTTTTCCGGCGAGGTATCGCTCAAGTAGTAGGACACAAAAATGATCTGCGGCCACGGCGAACAGCTCAAGGGGTCGTTCCACTGCATCCAATCCTGGTGCCAGTACAGGGCTGGCTCGTCGGGGTCTTTGGTCAAGAGGATGATGCCGCCTGTGCTGGCAAAGTCGCCCAAGCCCATTTGTTCGAGGGCGCGGCGCGTGGGAGGCCAGTCGAGCAGCTTCTGGATGGTCGGATTGTCCTCCCCGCGCGCGGTGACGTGCTGGCCCTGGTATTTGAAGTCGGGCGGCGGCACCCAATCCTCCATCATGCGCTCGGTCTCGTCGCGCAATTCCCGTAAGAATTCGTCGCTGAGAATGTCATCGACGACGCAAAATCCGTCGCGCAACAACTGTTGGCGTTTCTCTATGGCTTGTTCGGGAGTCATCGAAAACCTCGTCGAAAGATGTGGAATCCGTGCTTCAATTTTGATAAGGCTCGGTGCGGCCTCCGGTCAAGGTGCGGTCAAAGCTAGGACGCATCAGTTCAGTTAAAACGGGCGGTAGCTCACCCCGCTGCGCTTTGAGCGCCCACAGCGGCGGCACGGCGTGGGGCGGCTGCACCAAGCCGGTGCGGTCGTCGGCTTTTTTGTACGCATACAGGGTACACCAACGGGTCTCTTTGTCCGCGCCCTTCGGAGCCACGCCGTGTGCTCCGTGCGACAGGCAGCAGACGACCGAGCCGGGAGGCAGTTCGAGATGTTCGATGGCCAGCGGCTTCCCCGTGATGGGATGGACGCGCCCCTTCAGCCAACCGGCTTCGATCTCCTCGTCAGTGGCCGCTCGGCAGTTGTCTGGGTCGCGGAACAGGTGGCTGCCGCGGATGAGCTTGAGACCGCCATCGGCGGCGACACTAAAGCCCTCGGGATAGCACAGGGTGAGGTTGGTATTGGGCTGGGCCTGGTACTCGACCACATCGCGGATGGGGTCGCAGTCGTAGCCTGCACCTATCTTGTGGCTGTGCCAACTGCCGCCAGCGTAACCCGGCGGCCGCGTGAGAAGCTGGTTGTGATCGAAATACACGGCCTCCGTACCCAAGCACAGCTTCTGTAGGTGCAGCATCTGCGGATGGGTCAGCACATCCATGAGGAACGGGACGTGGCCAGCGGGAAAATACTCGGTGAAAACGCTGTGCCGCCGCAGGGTCAGTACGCCGGCTTCATCGGTTTTTTGCGGGGCCTTCTGGCTGCCGCCCAAGGCACCGCCAATGGTCTCGGCGCTCAGTTGGCACTCGGGTGGGCGGCGGCCCAAGGTGAGCCAATCTATTTGGCTCCAGTCCGCCTGTAAAAGGGCGTCGTTGCGCTGTTGGCCGTACTGCAGCGCCTTGGTCCAAGTCTCAATGACAGACGAGGGCACGATGCCACGCAGCACGGCGTACCCATCGCGCAAATAGACATCGCGGTCGAATTGGGCCTCCAACTTGTCCCAGTCAAAAATATCGCAGCGCTCCGCCTCCAAGCGGTCCCAGTCTTTTGCCGTCCATTGTAAAGGCGTCGGCTCGTCGCCTAGGAAGTCCGGCCGACTCGCCCGAGCCAAATCGCTGGTGGAACAGTGTATAAAGCGCTCCCACAGCGGATCGGCCAATTGGTCTTCGAGCAAGGGGTTGGGAGGCATTGACATCACGAATTCGTCACCTCGTCAACGTCCTCAAAAAGCGAAGGGAAAAAGCGATGCGGATCGCCTGGCTCGCCAAAGAGAATCTGCTGCCGCTGGGTCAGGTCGGCCGGCGGTTGCACGCGCCTATTGGTCCAGGCCATTTGCGAGACGCAGTATTTGTAGAGCAAGGCGCGCCGCTGGTGGTGTCCGTGCCAAGCGGCCGTCCCGTGAGTCAGGGCCTCAGTGAACAAAGTGACAGAGCCAGCCGGGGCCGAGGGGATAATCACACAGGGGGCCTGTTCGGGCGCGTCGGCAATGGGTTGCGGCAGTTTGAAATTGCTCTTGTGGCTGCCGGGAATGCAGCAAAAGCCGCCGTAGTCCGGCCCAGCGTCGGTCAAGTTCCAAGTCGCCACGACAAAACCGTTGAGGATCTGGTTGTCACGCAGGGGATAGTACCGGCCCGGCTGCGCTCCAGAGGTGGGCGCCGTTGGGCCGTAGTCGCAGTGCAAGATGCCTCTGGCCATGCCGTGAAGCAGACACAAGCCGTAGATCCGGTCGAGGCGGAAGCAATCGCCCAAGCGGAAGCGCAGTATGGGCATAATCTGGGGGTGGTCGAGCAGGTCGATGAAGGGCTGGCCCCAGTCCAAAAAGCCCGAGCCATCGGGGGCGGAACCAAAGCGGTTGCCCTTTGCCGGCGGCAGGTGCGCGTCGAGCAAGTGGTTGAGGGCGGCCACTTCCTCGGCGTCGAGGACGTTTTCGAGCACCAAATAGCCCTGCACGTCGAATAGGTACTGCAGCATTTCGGGATCATTCATGGCTGTAATGAGGCGGAGGCGGTGAAATTCTGGAAATTGTATCAACGGCCTCCAATATAGCCAGACCTATCGTGTGCTTCAATGAGGCCGGGATTTCAGCACCTTTTCTAGGACAGCGTGCGCCGACTTCTCACTTTAATGGTGCCTTATTCACTCTCATCATGCCCCTCCTCACTCTCTCCATGCTCTTCCTCGCTAGGCGGCCCCCCAATCCGCAGAACATGCCCATCCAAGTCCTCAACTAGCATCTCCCGAGCGCCCCAAGGCCGGTCGACAGGCTCCTGATTTATAACCGCCCCCGCTGCCACATACTCCTCGTGCAGCCTGTCAACATCACCGACGTTGTAGTAGATCCACACAGGCCGGGCACCCTGCGAATTCTCGGCGAGAAAGACATGCACCTCGCCATTGGATATGGAGGCAAAGGTCTTGTCCTCCTCCTCGGCGGGCCAATCCCAATCCTTGTTGAAACCGAGCACCGAGGTGTAGTGCTCGATGCTCGCCTCGACGCTTGCGACGTTCAGGATCGGCGTCATCGCGGTGAACGTCGTGGGCCCGTGACCATTGTCGTGCTCTTCGTGGGCGTCGGCGATAGAGCTAACGCCAGCGACGATTCCTGCGACTACTGCTGCGGCAATGCTGCGACCTCTCATGGTTTTCCTCCTGTGGATGAGTTCAATCCGGCAGAATTCGATTGTACCGCGCACGCCGAACCCGGTCAATGTTGACAGCCGCCCCCCGGCGCGAAGATATTGGAGGCTGCTCATCCCAACTCAGGAGACGCGCAGTGTCCAACAAACCACCGAATGTCGTCCTCGTCTTCGCCGACCAATGGCGCGCCCAAGCCTTCGGGTACGCCGGCGACCCCAACGTGCAAACCCCCAATTTGGACGCGCTAGCAAGCCGCAGCGTCAACTGCACCCACGCGGTGTCCGGCTGCTCAGTGTGCTCACCAGCGCGGGCCTCGCTCCTGACCGGTCAATACCCCCTCACGCACGGCGTCTTCGTCAACGACGTAGAGCTAGGCCAAGACGCCACGAGCATCGCGCAGGCTTTCAGCGCGGGCGGCTACGACACGGCCTATATCGGCAAATGGCACGTCAATGGCCGCGGCCGCTCCAGCTATATCCCGCCCGGGCGGCGACAGGGCTTCGAATACTGGCAGGTGCTCGAATGCACCCACGACTACAACCATTCTGCGTACTATGCCGGCGACTCGGACGAGCAACTCGTATGGGAGGGCTACGACGCCTTGGCCCAGACCCGCGACGCCCAAGCGTACCTGCGCAACCGAGGCACCAACCCCTTCTTACTGGTCCTATCGTGGGGGCCACCGCACGCCCCTTATCACACGGCCCCGGAAGAGTACCAAGCCATGTACGATCCAGCCACTATCACCCTGCGGCCCAACGTGCCTCCCGACTGGGCCGAGAGCGCGCGGCAGTGGCTCGCCGGGTACTACGCCCATTGCACGGCCTTGGACGACTGCGTCGGCATGTTGCTCCAAACCTTGCAGGAGGAAAGACTAGAGCAAGAGACGATCTTTCTGTTCTTCTCGGATCACGGCGACATGCTCGGCTCTCAGGGCATGGACAAAAAGCAAAAGCCCTTCGAAGAGTCCATCCGCGTGCCGTTCCTGCTGCGCTATCCGGGGATGAGTGCCGCCGAGCTCGACGCGCTGATCGACCTCCCGGACATCATGCCGACCATGTTGGGCCTGTGCGGCCTACCGATTCCTTCCACCGTGGAGGGAATCGACTTCTCCGCGTACCTGCAAGGCGGCCCAGATCCCTCGGACGGCACCGCACTCTTGCAGTGTCCCCATCCCTTTGGACAGTGGTGGACCGGCACTGGCGGGCGGTCCTACCGCGGCCTGCGCACCCGCCGCCACACGTACGTACGCGCCCTAGAAGGGCCGTGGCTGCTCTACGACAACGAGGCCGATCCCTTCCAACAGGACAACCTCGTCGGCCAACCCGGCCAGCAGGATTTGCTCGACGAATTAGACGCGGCCCTCACGCGCCGCCTCGCCGCAGCCGACGACCCCTTCCTCCCCGGCCCAGCCTATCTCGAACGCTGGGGGTACCAAGTAGATGCACGAGGCACCGTGCCTTATACTAACTAATTGAACATGTCCCCATCCTTCCTCTACTCATCCTTCGCGGCCTTAGCCCTCTTCTTGGCGGCCTGCTCGTCCTCGCCCAGCGACTCGCCTTCGGCAGCTTGCGGCGACAGGCAGGTACTCCAAGTCGGGTTCTACGCCTTTTTCGCGCCGGTTAGCTACAGCGCCGACCCAACTCCGGGCACGGCCGGGTTCGACGAACATCTCGGGTACGAAGCGGATTTGCTGACCGCCTTAGAGGCTATGGACGGCGCGGGGTTGTCCTTTGCACGCCGCGGCATAGCCGACTGGTCCGACATATGGCTGCAAGCGGCCGGGCCGAACTACGACTTGGTCGGCGGCGGCATCACCATCCTCGACTCCCGCACCCGCAATGCGGCCGGCGAGCGTGTGGTGACCTTTACCTCCGGGCACATCGCCTTCCGTCAATCGCTGCTGGTTAGGGCTGCCGATGCCGAGCGCTTTGCCAACCACAGCGACCTGACGAGCGAAGATCGGGTGGGTGCGCTACGTGGTACCACGGGCGAGTTCCGCCTGCTGGAGCTAACAGGCTTAGTCGATGCCAACGGCGTCCTCGCCACTGGTACGCGCATTGAAACGCCCGAGGGTGAGGTCGTCGCCGACGGCACGGCCGCGCACACCATCACCGCGGCCAGCGCATCGGACCATCTCGCTAGCCGGACGCGGCTGGTGCCGCCCACAGCCGACATGCCGCAAGTGATTTACCTCAACGGGCAAGAAGGGCAAGAAGCCAGCGAGTTAGACCTGCTCAACGCCCTCCGAGCCGGCACCATCGACGCCATCGCCCGCGGCGAAATCGGCAACCGCGATGCCAGCGTTTCTTCCGACGGCGAGTTTGTCGTCGCGGCCCTCGACGCGGCCACTGAGTTAGGGGGATTCGCGCTCGCCGTGGAGGATGCCGACCTAGCGGCCTGCATCGACGACAAGATCAACTACCTGACCGATGGCCAGCGCATTGGCTACGGAGAGTGGCGCGCCAATCCAGCGGTTTTTATGGAGCGCGCCCAACAGTGGAACCCCTAACCAAAGGAGTACGACATGTATAAAGCTGGAGTCATTGGCTGCCGCGGCATTGGCGTGGCCCACGCCACCGGGATTGTCGGGTCGGACCGCGCCAGCCTCGTGGCGGCTTGCGACCTCGACGAAGAAACCCTCCGCGAGTTCGAGCAACGCTGGCCGGACGCAAACCTCACCTTGTACCGCGATCACCGCGAGATGCTCGCCCGCGAGGCGCTGGACATCGTCACGGTCGCCACCTCGGATCACCGCCATGCCGACTTAGTAGTAGATGCGGCCAACGCCGGGGCCAAGGGCATCTTCTGCGAAAAGCCGCTGGCCACCAGCCTCGCAGACGCCGACCGCATGATCGCCGCTTGCGACGCCAACAACACCACCCTGTCGGTCGATCACACCCGGCGCTTCATCCCCTTGTGGCGCTACGCCAAAGAAGAGATCGTCGATCAAGGCGTCATCGGCCCGGTGCAATACGTCATCGGCACGCTCTCCGGCCCCCGCGCCATGCTCTTCCGCAACGGCACCCACACGCTCGACGCTATCTGCTACTACGCAGGCGAGCAGCCGCAGTGGGTGGTGGCTGAGCTGGAGGAAGGGTACGAAAACTACGCCGAGTACCGCGGCGACGGCGGCCACGTGCCAGCCACCGAGCCAGGGGCCAACGGGTACATCCACTTTTCTGGGGGCGTGCGGGGCTTCTACATCGGTGGCTCGAAAACCACGCCAAATCCCAAACAGCAACTCGAAGTGGTCGGCACCACCGGACGACTAATTATGGTCAGCGACGGCGGCACCCTGTATCGCGGCGAAGAACCAGAACCCCTCGCGCCGCCGACTTGGCCAGTCGAAGGCATTCCCGCCGGCATCCACGAGCTGATCGCAGCCATGGACCAAGGCGTCGAATCGGTTTCGCCGGGGCGAGCGGGTCACACCGTAGTAGAGCTGATTATCGGGTTTTTAGAATCGCAAAAGCGGGGCAATGTGCCGGTGCCCATTCCGGTGCCGAGATAATAACCAATACCGTAGGGGCGTCCCTTGTGGACGCCCTTTTTTTATCTAGCCCATCTCCACGACTACCCGACTATCCTCCACGAGCACCGGATAAGTCCGCACCCGCACCTTCTCAGGCTCGCAGAGCGAGCGGCCCGTGCGCACGTCGTATTCCCAACCGTGCCACGGGCAGCTCAGGATCTCGCCCGCGCGGCCCAAGACAATCTCGTCCCCCGGATGCCGTGCCAACGCCGTGCCCCCAACCCGACCGTCCGACAGCCGCGCCCCTTGGTGTGGACAAACATCGCGCAGCGCGTACCAAGCATCCCCCTGC
>VXZF01000401.1:0-1176 GCA_009845645.1 Gemmatimonadota bacterium
ACGAGCTGCTCGTCGAAGTCCAACATCCGCAGGTGGGTGCTAAGCGCCACGTCGGCACGCCCCTGCGGCTAGCCGGGACGCCAGCCCCAGCCCCGGCACCCGCCCCCCTAGCCGGGGAACATACCGAAGCTGTGCTGCGCGAGGCTGGGTACGCGGACGACGAGATCGCCGCGTTGCGCGCTCAAGACGTCATTCTCTGAATTGTACAGGAGACCCCATGCCTGACATCGTGCGCTATGGACTATTGAGCACCGCCCAGATCGCCCTCAACCGCCACCTGCCGGCCGCGCAGGCCATCGGCCACGCCGAAATCGCGGCCATATCGAGCAGAGACCAAGCCAAAGCCGAAGCATGCGCGGCCCAATACGGCATTGCCAAGGCGTACGGCTCGTACCAAGCCGTGCTAGACGATCCCGAAATTGACGCGATCATCAATCCTTTGCCCAACAGCATGCACTGCGAGTGGACGGTCAAGGCGGCGCAGGCCGGCAAGCACATCCTCTGCGAAAAGCCGCTCGCCGTAACTGTGGCGCAAGCGCGGCAAATGATCAACGCAGCCCGAGCCAACGGGGTACTCTTAGTCGAAGCCTTCACCCACCGCCTCAACCCACAATTGCAGTGCGCACGCCGACTAGTGCAGCAAGGAGAGATCGGCGAAGTGAAACTAGCGCGGGCCGAACTGACCTTCGGCATCCGCGATTGGGCCACCGATGTCCGGGCACAAAAAAATTTGGGCGGCGGCGCGCTTTTGGACGCTGGGTGCTACTGTGTCAGCGCCGTGCGCTTTGTGCTCAATGCCGAGCCGGTGGCCGCGCAGGCTTTTCAGCACCTGCGCAACGGCGTGGATGCGAGCTTGGCCGGGCTGTTGCGCTTTCCCGGCGATCACATCGCCTATATCGCGGCTGGCATGGAGGGGCCGTTCCGCTGCGTGTTGGAGCTCGTCGGCAGCCACGGCGCGATCCACGTGCCCAACATGTTCGACGAGCAGGCCGCGGTCCACATCGCCATCGGCAACGACGAGCGGGTGGAGACCTTCTCTGGGCCGGATCGCTTTCAGGTGCAGCTAGCGCGCTTCTCTAACTGTATTCTCCAAGGCAAAGCTCCCGAATTTCCCCCCACAGACGGCCTCAAGAACGTGGCTGCGCTACAGGCATTGAAGCAGGCCGCCGAATCGGG
>VXZF01000401.1:1276-10165 GCA_009845645.1 Gemmatimonadota bacterium
CCCAGAAGAGCTAATCGAGTACACCCCAGAATGGGAGGGCGAGCGCTTTGCCGACGGCCGCCCTAAGGTGCCCGACGACATCCTCGAGCGCATGCGCAACGTCAGCATTACCCAAGCTTGGGGCGTCATACGCGGCCCCGGCTACAACTGGCAGTACGAAGACGGCTGGGTTTGCACGCACCCCGGCCAAGTGCTGGTGGGCCGCGCCCTGACGGCTATGTACATGCCGCGGCGGCCCGTCATGCGTCAGGTCATGGAAGAAAAGGGGGAGCGGGCCGGCTGCATTGGCGACCAGATCTCGTGGCCCATTGATATGCTGGTCCCCGGAGACGTGTACGTGGCCGACGTATTCGGCAAAATCGACCAAGGTGCCGTCATCGGCGACAACCTCGCCACTGCCATCTACGCCAATTCGGGCAACGGAGTGGTCCACAACGCGGCCGTCCGCGATATCGACGGCATCCAAGAACTGCCCAATTTTACCAGTTTCGTGCGCGGCTTTCACCCCACCTTTGCCTCGCCCACCATCATGCTGACCGGAGTCAACTGTCCGGTGCGCATCGGCGATGCCACGGTCATGCCCGGCGACGTAGTCCTCGGCCGCGATGATGGCGTCGTCTTTATACCGCCTCATCTAGCCGAGCAGGTGGTCAAGACCTCCGAACTGATCTCGCTCCGCGACCGCTTTGGCAAGCAGCGTCTAGCCGAGGGCAAATACACGCCCGGCCAGATCGATACCCGCTGGTCCGACCCCATTGAGGAGGACTTCTCGCGCTGGTTGGAGAGTCACATCGACGAGCTGCCCGTGCCGCGCGCCGCCATCCAAGAGCTGCTCAAGGAGCGGACTTGGTGAACTCGGGCGGCGGCTGGTCAACGACCAACTCACCCGCCTTGAGAAAAGGCTCGGCATTCCCCCAGAGTTTGCTGCCGTCGGCCGAGGTCAGCGGCTCGCAGGAGTACTGGGCCAAGTACACGCGGCGCATCTGATTGGTGGTGTTGGTGCCGCTGGAGTGAAAATTGACGCTGGTGAAGACGGCAATGCTGCCGGCCGGGGCGACGACCGAGACGCCGGGATCGCTGCCGAAGTAGCCGATCAAATCGTTGCTCCCCTCCTCGCGGATGTGCTTGACCCACGTGCGAATGCCCGAGCGCGAAAAAGGCAGCAAGTGGACGGTGCCATTGGCCTCGGACATGTCGTCGAGGGCGCACCAACAGGTTAGATACGGCTTGTGATCTGGGTAGCCGACGTAGCCCGAGTCTTGGTGCCAGGAGAACTTCATGCCGGCCTCGGCACCCTTGACCACGTATTGCTCCCAGAACAAGTAGGCATCGTCGCCTAAGGTGGCTTGGCAGATGTCGGCCATTAGGGGGCTGAAGAGGAATTCGCGCAGGCGCGGCTGGTCGCGGAAGCAGTTGGAGACAAAGTAGCGGCTGTTGCGGTGATTGAGGCCCAAGGAATCCGTGCCTTCGGCGTCCATCCGGGCGTTGGCTTTGTCGATGAAGGCTTGGCACTCGCCGCGCAGGAGATCGAGATGGTGAGCGGGGATGGCGTTTTCGAGGATGAAATAGCCCTCTTCTTTGAATTGCTGCTTTTGGGCGTCAGTGATCTGGTGCATGAATCGCTCCGTCGATTGCAATTTAATGGTAAGCTGAGCCGATATACTGATAGGCAGAACCCACTATACGCGCAACCGCGCCAAAGGAAACAACATGCTCGCAGCACAGCACAACGGCCCAAGCGAACGCGGGTGCTCCTGAAATGGAAACCCCGGCAATACTCCAAGCGCTGGAACTGACCTCTTGGTGGGAGGTGCCGGCCGTCGTCTTGGCCATTCTCTACTTGGTCTTGGCGGCGCGGGAAAACATCTGGTGTTGGGGCGCGGCTTTCGTCAGTACCGCGATTTACATCTACGTCTTCTTCGACGTCAATCTGTTCCTAGAATCGGCCCTACAGATTTACTACTTGGCTATGGCGGTTTATGGCTGGTACCAATGGCGGCAACCTACCGATCAATCCTCAACACTGCCCATTTCTACTTGGTCGCTCAAAAAGCACATTGTGGTCATTGCTGCAACGGGTGCTATCGTGGTGACATCCGGGTATCTTCTGAGCGAAAATACAGAGGCAGCATTGCCCTATGTCGATGCCTTCACCACTTGGTATGCGGTGGTGACAACCTATATGGTAACAAAGAAGATTTTGGAGAACTGGGTGTACTGGTTTGTCATCGACAGCGTCTCGGTTTACCTGTATTACAGCCGAGGGCTTTACCTGACCGCTTTGTTGTTTATCGCATATCTGGTTATCATCGTCTTTGGCTATCTGAAATGGAAAAAGGAGTACGACCAAGCAAATGTCCAAACCGGACCGTGAAAAAGAATTGAGTATATGAAACGAGCAGAGACATGCGGACCTGTAGCCATCCAAGGGCACGCCGGGTCGTTCAGCGAGGCGGCGGCGCGGGCCTATTTTTCTCCAGAGACACAACTGGCACCACAGCCCAATTTCAAGGCGCTTTTCGCCTCGGTGGAAGACGGGTCTTGCGCTTGCGGAGTCGTGCCCATCGAAAACTCGCTGATGGGCAGCATTCACGAGAACTACGACCTGCTGCTGCAGAGCGATGTACACATCGTCGGCGAAATCAAGCTGCGCATCGTCCACAATCTCATCGTCAACCCAGGCGTGCAGCTAGCGGACATCCGCTACATCGCATCGCAGCCGCCCGCCTTGGCCCAGTGTACTCGCTTCATTCACTCGTTGGCCGACGCTCAGACCATAGCGACAGATGATACGGCTGGAGCAGTCAAAGACCTAGCCGCTAGCGGAGCACGCGACCGAGGGGCCATCGCTGGAGCGCGCGCCGCCGCTGCGTACGGGATGGAGATCCTCGTCTCTGGCATCGAGGACGCCGCGCATAATTTTACTCGCTTCTTGGTGGTGAGTCGCCGAGCCGAGCTAGCGCCAGTCGAGCCAGCCAAGACCACGCTCGTCTTTGGACTAAAGCACGTGCCCGGCGCGCTGTGTCGAAGCCTCGCGGCCTTTGCCGAGCGCGGCATCAACCTGCTCAAAATCGAGTCGCGTCCCATGCCCGAGCGGCCTTGGGAATACGTCTTCTATCTCGATTTGGAGGGCCACTTGGACCAGGCGGCTTGCACTCAAGCCGTGGAACACTTGCGGGAAACCACCGAATTCGTCCGCATCTTGGGCTCGTACCAGCAGGGCGATACGGTCGAGGACTCGGGATAAGCTGCTCAAGCGCCCGCGGCGCGAGTGCGAACTTGGTCGAGGCCGACGGCCAACAGAAGCACTGCGCCGCGCGTTACATCCTGCCAGAAGCTAGACACATCCATCAGCGTCAACCCGTTATTGAGGGTGCCTAAAAGCAAGACCGCCAGCAAGGTACCCCACACTGTACCGCGCCCCCCAAAGAGACTCGTGCCGCCCAGAATGACCGCGGCGATCACCGTCAACAAATGTTGCCCTGCTGCGTCGGGTGCCGCCGCGTAGAGCATGGCCGCGAGGATGAGGCCGCTGACCGCGCCGCTGAGACCGGAGAGGACGTAGAGGATCATCAGGGTGCGAGCGACCGGGACGCCGACCAGCCGACTGGCTTCGGCATTGCTGCCTGCGGCATAGACGAAGCGGCCAAAGCGGGTCCGCGCCAAGACCCAGCCGAGCGCGATATAAACCAACAGCATCAGCACCAGTGGCACCGGCAGCCGCAAAAGCTGGCCGCTGCCGATCCAGTTAAAACCGGGTTCCATCAGCGGCTTAGTCAGCCCGCCGGTCAGGACTAGAGCCAACCCGCCAATGACGCTCATCGTCCCCAGAGTGGCGATCAGCGAGTTGAGTCCGAGGCGCACAACCAACAAGCCATTGAGCAGCCCAATGCCCCCACCCAGCGCCAGCGCGATGAGACAGGCCGCGACAATGCCGACGCCCGAGGCGTGGAGCAGCGCGACGACGACCCCAGCCAGCCCGGCGACTGCCGCCACCGACAGATCGAGGCCTCCAGCGATAATCAGCGGCGTCTGCAACGCGCACATCAAGCCGATAAAAGCCATATTGGCCCCAATGCTCACCATATTGTCGAAGGACAAAAACCAAGGAGAGAGTACGCTGAAGAGCACGGCGACCAAGAGGTAGAATATCAATAATAAGGCGACGCCAGCACCGGGACGGTTCAATAAGGCGGCAATGCTCATGGATGGTCTTTCGCGGTCGGAGTATGGAGTAGGTCGGCCGGAGCCGCGCCGCCGGAAAAGTGGCTGGACACCCGACCTCGGTCGAGCACGATGGAACGATCACAGATCCCAGCAACTTCTTCGGCGTCGGAAGAAATCAAGAGTACGGCGAGCCCCTGTTGGGTCCACTGTCGGAGCGCCAAGTAGAGCTCGTGGCGAGCGCCCACATCCACGCCTCGGGTCGGTTCTTCGAGGATGAGCACCTTGAGGCCCTCGACCAGCCAGCGGGCCAAGCAAGCCTTTTGCTGATTGCCGCCCGAGAGCAAGCGCAGCGGCTGGTCAAGGTGGGCGGCGCGAATTTCCAGGCGGTCGATCCAGCTTTGCGCGTGGCTTACTTCGCGGGGTTTGGACACAGAGAACAAGCGCACGAAGCGGTCGATAAAGGGCAAGGTGATATTGGCACGGACGCCGAGGTCGGGGACGATGCCCTCGCGCTGGCGTTCAGCGGCGACGAAACCAATCCCCGCGTCGCGGCCCTGGCGCGGGTCCGCGGGGATATAGGGCGTGCCCTCAAGCGCAATGCGTGCGCCGGGTAGCGGCCCCAGCGCGCCGTAGATGGCCCGGCCAAGTTGGTCTATCCCCGAGCCGAGCAGGCCGAAGACGCCGAGAATCTCGCCTCGGTGGAGCGCAAAGGATACGCTGTCGAGCGCACTGGGCAGGCTCAGGTTTTCTACCTCCAGCGCAACCTCGCCGATGCTTGCGCCCCGCGGTGGGTAAAGTTCATCAACAGTAGTGCCGAGCATGGCGTCGAGAACCTCGCGCCGCGAAGCCGTGGCGGTGGCGAAGTCGCCGGCGTTTAGCCCGTCGCGGAGCACGGTGATGCGGTCGGCGATCTCGAAGACCTCGTCGAGGTAGTGAGAAATGTAGATGATGCCGATCTGCTGCGCCTTGAGCCGCTCGACGACGGCGAAGAGCGCTTGGACTTCGCGGTCGGCGAGGGAAGCGGTTGGCTCGTCCATGACGATGACCCGCGCTTGGCCAGCGAGGGCGCGGGCGATCTCGACTAGGCGCTTGTGTGGCGCAGAAAGCTGGTGTACCAGCGCGTCGGGATCGAGATCGCAGCCGAGCCGATCGAGCAGTGCCCGCGCTTTTGCGCGCAGCGCTGGGCGATCTACCTGCTTGCCAAGCCACGAGCGTTTGAGCGGCAGGTCGGCGATGAGGATGTTTTCGGCGACCGTGAGGTCAGGCAGGATCGATACCTCCTGCGGCAAAAAGCGGACGCCGTGGGCAATGGCCTCTTCGGGCCGGTCGTAGCGCACCGCTTGGTCGTCGAGGCGGACGGTGCCCGCGTCGCGACTGTACACGCCGCAGAGAATTTTCACTAGCGTGGACTTGCCCGCCCCGTTAGCACCCAGCAGCGCTAAGACCTCTCCGGCGTCTAAGCGAAGATCGACCTCGCGCAAGACTTGAGCGCTGCCGAAGGATTTGCAGATGCCTGCCATCTGCAACAGAGGTGCGGTATGACCCATGCTAGTGGTCGGGGATCAACTGCTCGTAACCAGCGAGTTCGGGCTTGTCCTTGAGGGTCGCCAAGTGTTCGACAAAGGCTTCCTGTGGGAAGACGTAATCGAAGCCCCGCTCGCCTTGGCATTCGTACTCGGGGTAGAATTGGCAGATATTGGCCGGGCTAATCATTACGTGGTTGACGGTAACGGCTAGCGACACATCGTGGCCAGCTAGGCGCATCAGGCTCAGCGGGATGAGATAGTTTCCGTAGCGCTCGGGGAAATAGGCGACCGAGGCGATGAAGTTCTCCTCGGCGACCATCGTCTCCAACTCGTCGGCCCCCTTGCCGACGACCAGCGCGTCTGCACCGCGCCCCTGCTGCTGCACAGCGCGCAACATGCCGGAGACCGATTGGTCGTTGATCGCGGTGATCAAGATCGGCGCACCTTGGGGGATGCGGCCGAGCGCGTTACTCATCTGCTGGAAGGAGTACTGTAGCGTGTTCTTGGTGTCGATGCGGATGATGCGCTCGGGCGGGAAGCCGGGCAGCGAGGCGAGAAAACCGGCGATCTGGCCCTCCGTGCGCATGGCGGGGATCGCGCCCGACTGCGGCAATTCGCCAACGACGAAGTATCCCTCCGCGAGCGCTCGGTCGCCAAAGCGCACCTTGGCCGCTTGCGCCAGATAGGAGCCGCCCATAAAGCCCGAGCGGGGGTTGTTGGCGCCGAAATAGGTGGCACCCGGCATGGGGATGTCGATGGCGACCACGCCGATCTGCTTGCGGTTGAAGTGCTGCATGATTGCCGGGCCAAAGTTGACGTCGGTTTGGAACTCAATGCAGAAGTCAACTTGACGCCGGGCAAAGCTCTCGGCGTTGGCCAAAGCAGTCGGCCCGTCGAGCCGGTTGTCGGCGATCAGCAGTTCGATCCCAGCGGCTTCGGCATTGCGCTCGATGCTCTTTTCGACCTTGATGCCAAAGCTGATGTCGCGTTGCAGGTTGGCAAAGCCGAAGACTAGGTTTTCGCCATTTTTAGGGGGCGAGTGTTGCGAGGCTTCAGCGGCCATTGCTTGTAGGGAATCAGGCGGAAGCGGCAAACCGTCATAAGTCTCCGGGTCGAAGCCGTGGAAACCTTCGCTCAATGCTGAGACTGGGACGAGGAACAGACAGGCGGCGAGAATGAGTCGAATCGGAATCATAGATGCACTTTCGTTTGGAAATGGGCTGAGAATATACGGAGCAGCTAGCGGGTGGCTCAAGGCGTGGAGCGGCAGCGATTACTTTTCAGGAGCGATGCGGTTCGTTAATATGTCCGTCCCATTGCAGTTGCGATTGACAGAAACCAAGCCGCATACAGCGCCTGCAGCGAAGGGGTGCTGGCGGCAGTAACAAAAAGGAAAACACTATGCTGACCAAAGAAGGATGCCGCTCGCGGCAGCAGCGCCTGTGTGCGCGGCTGGCCGAACTCGACATCGACGCGGCCGTGATCAATCACCCGAAGGAAATCTACTACTTCACCGGGATCATCATCCCCGAGGAATTCCCCGGCCCGCCAGCGATCTTTTGGCTGGGGGCCGATGGGCGGTCTTTGCTGATTGCGCATACCGACGAAGGCGAGCCGTGCGCCGACGAGTGTTTCACCTTTTCCCTCAGCGTCGGCGGCACGGTCACGCCCGATTTGCGCGAGGTGATAAGCGGGCTAATCGTCGATACGCTGCGCGCCAAAAAGCCAGCGGCTGGCCGCCTAGGCTGGCAGAGCGAGTTTTTGCCGCGTCGCTTGGAACAGGCGGTCGAAGAAGGGCTGGGCAAAACGCCTGCATGGGTCGCAGTTGATGACCTGCTCGCCGACATGCAGGAGGTCAAGGACCCCGACGAAATCGAGCTGTTGCGCAAGGTAGTGCAGGTCGATCTGGCAGCATACGCCGCGGCGGAAGCGGCGATGGCTCCGGGCGTCAACGAACTGGAGGTGCTAGCGGCAGCGCAGCGGGCAGCGCATCTTGCGGCCGGTGAGAAGGTTTTCCACGACGGTGACTACCAGTGCGGCGAGCTGGGCGGGTTTGCGCGCAATCGCCCGATCGAGGCTGGGGAAATCTACGTCATCGACGCTTGGTCGGTGTACCGCGGCTACTGGGCGGATTTATGCCGCAGCTTTGCAGTGGGCGAGCCGACTGAGGTGCAGCACTCCGTCTTCGAGCACGTCAAGGGCTTTCACGACCGCGTCGGCGAGTATCTGCGACCGGGCAAGGACGGCAGCGAATGCGCAGTGGCCATGGACGCCTATATCCGCGAGCATCCCAAGCTGGCCGACGTCGGCTTGATCCACCACGCTGGACACAACATCGGCCTGCGGGCGCACGAGATGCCCGATCTCAACAAGGAGCGCGGCGGCGCTCTGCGCGTGGGCAATGTAGTCTCGGTCGAGCCGGGGGCCTATATCCCCGAAGCGCGGGCGGGAGTGCGATTGGAAAACATGTACCTGATTACCGAGGACGGCTTGGAGAACTTGTCGCCGTATCCAATGGAGTTGGGGGCGCACTGTTGAGCGAGGTGTTTGAATTTGCCGAAGACCTCGCCCGGCGCGCTGGAGTGCTGATCGCCCAAGCACGGGCGGACCGGGCATTGGATCTGAGCTACAAGGAAGGAATTGAGCTGTTGACGTCGGCCGATCTGCAGGCCGATCAGCTCATCCGCAGCGAGATAGAAAAGACCTTCCCCGACCACTACATCCTCTCCGAAGAGTCCTCGCCCCACCTTACAGACTCGGCACAACTGCGCGGCCCTTTGTGGGTCATTGACCCGATTGACGGCACCGTCAACTACGCCTATAACCAGCAGCAAGTAGCCGTGTCCATCGCCTTTGCCGAAGGCGGTCAAGTGCAGGTCGGCGTGGTGCACTGCCCGTTTGTGGGCGAGACCTTTACCGCCCGGCGCGATGCAGGTGCCTGGCTCAACGACCACGCCATCCGAACCAGCGAATGCAGCGAGCTATCCCGCGCCCTGATCGGCACGGGATTCCCCTACGCTGCCGAAGGCAGAGTGGCACTAGTAGATCGCTTGCGCCGCGTCCTCGGACACTGCCGCGACATCCGCCGCGTAGGCTCGGCCGCCATTGATCTCTGCTGGGTGGCAATGGGCCGGCTCGACGGCTTTTACGAGGCGCTCAAGCCCTGGGACTTGGCGGCCGCGGCCCTGATTGCGCG